>CATJJD010000340.1 GCA_949740385.1 uncultured Lachnospiraceae bacterium | reverse complement strand
TTGAACACCACGTCAAGGATCGCCTCGATGCCGTTGCTCTTCAGCTCCCGGATCAGATGCTTTAGCTCATCGCCCTCGTGGTTGTGCTCCTCCCTGTATGCGTAGCTTGTGTTTGGCGAAAAGAAGGATACCGTGTTGTATCCCCAGTAATTGTACAGCTGCACGCCGTCCACGATTCTTGCGTTCTCCATCTCGTCGAACTCGAAGATCGGCATCAGCTCCACCGCGTTGATTCCCAGATCCTTCAGATACGGGATTTTCTGGCGCAGTCCCTCAAAGGTGCCTTCGCCGTTTACGCCGGAGGATTTGTCTTTGGTAAAGCCCCTCACATGGGTCTCGTAGATTACCAGATCCTCGAAGGGATGCTCCAGCTGCTTGATATTTCCCCAGTCAAAATCGCTCTTTACCACCCGCGCCTTGTAGACGAAGTCCCGCTCGCCCTCCGGCCTCTCCCCCCACTTGCGCTGTCCCGTCACAGCCTTGGCGTAGGGATCAAGAATGATATTTTTCCGGTCGAAAAGCTGGCCTTTGGCCGGGTCGTATGGCCCGTCAAACTGGAACGCGTATTCAAACTCTTCGATCTTAAGCCCGTAGACGAGAATCGAGTAAGTGTCCCCGATCCGGTAGGAACCGGGGATGCGGATGCTGGCGTAGGGCTCCATCTCCATCGGCCGAAACAGAAGAAGTCTGCAGCTTGTGGCTCCGTGGGAGCTCACCGTAAAGCTTACATTGTCTCCGGACTGGTATGCGCCGTTCATGCGGAAAAATCCCGGCCTCACATCAAAGCCGTCAATGTGATCCAGCGGAAGCAGACCCTTTGCGAGGTTTTCATTTATGCTGGAAATCTCCGGATTCTCCCCGTGCTGCACCAATTGCTGTGCAGGCTTCGAATTGTTTGTGCGGTACCGTTTGTTTCGATTGTATCTTCTCCTCATAGAAATTCCTCACTCTCCAAAATCATACCGTCTTTGCGCCAAGGTTGTCTTACTCGTCTTCCGCAGCACACACAAGTGCGCCGTCCTCGTCCAGGCGCACATCGCTGTACGGGGCGGAATAGTCATTTAAATCCGATATAATCTGCTGCTTTTTGTCGTCCGCCGCCCGTGTCGGCCGAAAATCATTGCGGGCGCTGACGGAGCTGATACGGTACGGCACCATCACTGCGTCAAGCTCCGGCTGCAGTGTATGATCCGCAAAGGTAAACGTCTGCCGAAACACCGCGGTGTCCTTGTCCGCAGGGTTTCGGTTGCCGCCGAAGCAGAAATTGCCCAGGCTGTAGCAGATTACTTTGCCGTTGTACAGCTCCACACCCTGCAGCACATGCGGGTGTGTCCCGATCAGAAGATCCGCGCCCCAGTCGATAATCTGGTGCGCCAGGTCCCTCTGGTAATCGTTTGCATAGTGATCGCCCTCAATGCCCCAGTGGCAGCACGCGATCACCAGGTCCGCGCCCTGCTCCCGCAGAGCCCGGATACCGTCTCTTATATAATTTCTGTGAGCCTCGTCCTGCCAGAGCAGGTTCGAAGAGACAATGCCGACGACGATGCCGGATTCTGTCTCGTAAGCCGCCACATGCTCGTTGAGCCCGTAGAGAATGCCTGCATGATCCAGCGCATTCTTCGTGTCCTCCAGGCTTGCCTCTCCGTAATCCATATTGTGGTTGTTGCCGAGACTGCAGGCCTCCACGGAGCTGCCTGCCATAATTCCCGCATACTCCGGCTTTCCCTTTAAATTCCAGGTCTTCTCCACCCTCTCCTCTGACTCCGAGAGCACGCACTCCAGATTGATCAGCGTGAAATCGTCGTCCTCGAACAGGTCTCTCACCCCCTCAAAGAAATAGTCTTCACCGTTACTGTCATAGTATTCATGAAATGAGCCCGCATACCCGTGGGTCTGTGTTGCCCCAAGGGTGCAGTCTCCCACCGCCGTTATGGTGACGGTCTGTACCACAGGCTCCGGTTCTTCCGGTTCCGTCTCTGTCTCCGGCACGGCTGCGGCCTCATTCTGCGTCTCCTGCAATACGTCTTCGACCTCCGATTCCGCCGGCAGCTCTGTCTCCTCCTGCGTTCCGGCAGGCCCCGCCGTCTCCTCTGGTTCTGCAAAAATCCCGCAGCCCCACGTCAGCAGCGCGGCGGTCAGAACCGCCGCAGTATTTCTTATCACTATTATATTCTTCCCCGTCATCTTAAGTAACTGCACTCCCAATTGATTTCTCATCCGTTTTCCCGCGCCAGTATGTCCACCGTGTGGGCGGACGCTCCCATAAGCTCCGGCCGCTCACAGGTCGCCAGATGATAATCGACAAAATATGCGAACTCCTCATCTGTAAGCGCATTCAAAAAAGGCCGCATATAGTTCGCCGCACCATCTGCCGCCACGGTCTGTATGCGGGTCAGTCCCGCCTCCTCACGAAGCCGTTCCATATCCGAAAGGCGCACAAAGCTGTAGAGAGGGTTCGCTTTCCCGGTACAGTGAAAGCTCTCATCCAGCATCCCCCCGGCGAGTCCCTCCCTGATATGCCGCTCCTTAAACGCGTATGTGAGCACCGCGTATTCGTTCATAATATATGCGGCAAGTATTCTGCCGCCTTTTTTCGTGACGCGCCCGGCTTCTTTTAATGCCGCAAGCTTCTCATCCCATCCGTGCAGATGATACATGGGGCCGAAAAGAATCGTCACGTCAAAGCTCTCGTCGGCAAACCGCGTAAGCTTCACCGCATTGCCCGAAAAAGCCTTTACACGGGCGCTCTTCTTCTTAAGCCGCCCCAGATTATGGCGCACGGGCTCCACTGCGGTCAGATCGTACCCCTCCTCTGCGAGAGGCACCGAATAGCGCCCGGTCCCTGCTCCCACATCGAGAATCCTTACGGAGGCCGCATCCCTCCCCGGCGCCGCCTCCTCGATGCAGCGGCGGATATACTTCATGCTCGTAATGTACTCCACCTGCCCGTGCCGGCTGTCCAGACGCTTATCCTCGTTAAACTTGTTATAATATGCTTCTAATTCTGTTATCTGTCTCTTCACGGTGTCCGATTCCTCCGCAATTTCCGCTGTTGCAAAAAGCAGTTTCCTGTTCCGGAAAGAATATGTGGCACCTATTATAACATAAAACACTGTCATATGGCAAATAATGATAATTTTTTCACATACTCTGTTACTTTTCCGTTATTTTTCACATCCACGCCAGTCACTGCGCCGGCGGGTGCAGAGTATGCAGCGCAGCCGAAGGGGCTGCCCTGGCCGAAGGCGGCTTTAAAACGGGCAGTCCCGGTTACAATTCGCACCTTTATAAAAGCTTTACGGAATCCGGCGCGGGTGTCAATTGCAGCACTTTTCCAGTATGCGCGACGGCTGTGAGACGACGGTGGCTCCCTCCGGCACGTCGGTGCACACCACCGCCCCGGCCCCGATTTTGGCGCCGTCCCCGATTTTTATGCCGCCCACGAGAACCGCCCCCGCTCCGATCAGACAATTGTCTCCCACGCAGGGCGCTTTGTGGTTCACCTCCCCCACGGTCACGTTCTGATATATCCGGCAGTTTTCCCCGATGCGGGCGTAGCGGGAAATATAGATGCCGTGAAGTCCGTGGGGCAGCGACAAAACGCCGGCGATTACCGCATCCGGGCCGATATAGCCCCCGTGCCGGTGGGCGCTGCGGCTTAACAAAAACGTCAGAATATCGTGCATCACACCCTTTTCGTACTTCTTCTGCAGCCGGTACAGACGCCACATCCCCCGCAGATTGTTTCCTCTTGAATAGTCGATAATATCTCTTCTTATGCTCATGACCGTCTCCTTATCATTCATTATGACGCAAAAATAAGTGCCTTAAGCAATATTATAGCAGCAGCAGCCCTTCTTTTTATTCTTTTCCCCGGAAGATTTTCTTAGAATTTTCTTAAATTAAGCGCGGAGGGCGCGGGCACAGTCCCTGGAATTTCAATTATTTCTTGAAATTTTTTGCATTTTTCCTTATACTTATTTTTGTAAACGAGAAAAGAAGAACGAAAAACCAGAGATTTTTCAGTAAAGTGGTGATATTTCATGTATTTAATGTTAAAAGACAAGGAAGTGCTGTATTTTGATTTTGAGGACTGCGTGACCGTGGTCATACACAATGAGATGCTCCCCCTCTATCTGCGGTCCAACATCCGGGATTCCGCCGCAGTGAAGGATATTCTGCACAACGTTCAGGAGGTGAAGAGCTACCTGAGCAGCCGTATTATGTCCCTCTCCAAAGACAACGCGAAACAGATTTATTCGACATTCCAGATTCCGCAGATCGACACGGTGGACAACCGGGTGAACATCTGCATCAAATGCAAGGGGGTATCCATCCAGGACTGCTACTGGGTGAGAGAGGACTCCGAGGACATTCGCTGGGAGAGCGTCAATATCCGCCAGAACCAGCTTCGCGACATCGTTGACATATCTTTAAGCGGTCTCTACCCGACCATCACAACAAGCTACAACTGCCCGGAGCTGACGACAAAGGGATTATTCCGCAAGGGCTGGATTCGTCTGGGCAGCGATCTCTATCTGCTCAAATCCGACCGGACCAACGACTATATCAATACCAGAATGGAAATACTCGCCTCCGAGATACTGGACTGCTTTGAGAACAAGCTCACATGCATCCCCTACGCCGGCGACATGAAGGTGACAAAGGACGGCACCGAGTTTGTCTCCATCTGCAAAAATTTTGTAAACGAGGAGCACTCCTTCGTCGAGGCCTGGGAGATCATGGAATACTGTAAGCGGAAGGAGATCGACTTCTGCGAATACTGTCTGAATCAGTGGGGCAATCTCTTTGCCTGCATCGCAGTGCTGGACTACATCATCATCAACACAGACCGGCACACGCAAAACTACGGCTTTTTCATGAACAACAAAACCGGAAAGCTGGACTGCCCCGCGCCGCTGTTCGATTACAACTGCGCCCTGGTGGCGGACTATTTTGAGCGGGAAGCCGCAGACACCTTAAGCCAGATGCTCAACACGAAAGAAACGCTGCGGGGTCTGGCTCACAAATTTCGTCCGCACACAAAAATCCGCTTTAAAGCTGCAAAATTCGCAAAGCTCCGGAAAGCGAACCCGAATCTGGATCACATCTTTGCGCGGGTATCCGCCCGCATCGAGGAGATGGACATTCCTCTTTGCCAGACATAAAAACAGAAAGGATCAGCCGCTGCCGTGATCCTTTCCCTTTTTCGTTATATAACGGATTCCTTTATAAAAGCTAACGCCGCGGATTTGTATCCTGAATAATCGGCGGAATCTGCGAAAGCATATTGTCAATATCCTCAAACATCGCACTCTTCGTCGTGCCGAGGCTGCTGGCCCGGTTGATGTGCTTTACAACCTCCTGGTACTGCTCCCTGATATCGTCAAAAAATCTGCATACGGTCTGCAGATTCTCCTGCGTTACGTCAATGACGCCGGCGATCTCCGTCTGCACGGCAGTCGCGCCCTCTGCAGCCTGCGTAATCTGGCTGAAGGAATCGTATGTGGCGTTGACCACCTCCGTTCCCTCCCCGAGCTTCTGCGCGGAAGAAAAAATGCTCTCGTTCAGCTGACCGGTGTTGGTCTCCACCTCGTGGATACCGCTCTCCGCCTCGCTGGAGAGACTTTTGATCTCCTCGGCAAGCTCCTTCACCTTCGATGCGACCACCGCAAAGCCTCTGCCGCTCTCTCCGGAGTGGGACGCCTCGATGGAGGCGTTGAGCGCCAGAATGTTCGTCTCGTTGGCGATGGAAACGATCTTGTTGATGCACTGGTGGATGCCCTTTACCGCATTCTGCAGCGCCTCGAAGGTGTGCTCCATCTCCACATAGGACTGCTCGATTGTGGCGGATACGCCCTTTAGCTCCTCCACTCTTCCCATGGTCGTCGTCACGTTCTCCTCAATGGAGCTCTTCACATCCGAAAACTGCCTCGCCGCCTCATTGATATTGGAAAATGACTGCCCGAAATCCATCAGCTGACTCTGAAAATCATCCGCCTTTTTGAGCACGCCCGAGAAGGAATTGCCCACCTGGCTTAACTCCCAGAGAGACTGCACCTCCTTTTCAATCAGGTCGTCCTTGTACTCCTTCAGATGATCGGTAACGTAAAGTACGGGATAAAGGCTGTCCTCATCGTGGCTGATATGCCCCGGGCCTTTCCTGTCTTTTTTCGAAAACAACATAACTATCCTCCTCTATTCAAATACCACGCAGGTCATCGACTGATTGACAAACCGGTTATTGTAGTGCTCCCCGTATCCGACAAAACCGGCGTGGCTGCCAAGCCCGGCCATTTCACGAAGATAGGTGTTCATGTAATTCCGCTCGGAAAACAGCTTGTAGCGGAAAAGACAGTTTACGGAAAAAACAGCGGACCGTGTCGGGAAATCCTCGCAGATCGCCCGGATCGTATTTCTTGTTATGCTCTGGTAATCGCCCAGCTCAAGCAGCACCAGGATGTCGGAATCGTTCACCTGGCGGAAGCACGCAAGGGCGTTGCCGGAAACCTCCTTGATGGAGATAATGCACGTATCGTCCCCGTTGATCTTGCCGAAAGGGTTCTGGAATGTCTGTGTCAGAATCTGCTCGTCCGTCACATGAAGGATGCTCTGGTAAACCTGCTTCGCCGGCCTGCCGTTTAAGGAACCGATCACATTGTTGCTGCGGTCCGTATCGGAAGCGATAAAACGATAGTCTCCCAGCTGATGATATATATTTTCCTTATATGTCTTCACCCGCCCCGTAAGGTTTTTCACAAGAGCATAGGCCGCAGCATCCTCGTAAACTTTTCCGTTGGCGGACACCCTGCCCGCGTCACCGGTTCCGCCCACAAGAGAGATCCCGTAAGTCTTAAGAGCCGTGTTGACTGTCGTCAGCAGGCAGGCATCATTTCCGGTACAGAAGTCAATGCACACCGTATCCCGCTGCGAGCCGCCAACCTTTCTTATATCTTCCTCCAGACGCCGTATGTATTTGATCGGCATAACCGATACCTGCTCAAGAACATTCGCCGTGGCGGTGACGCCGTCCGAAAACGCGATGACGCTGACGCCGCTTTCCGAGACCTGATCCCTGTACCCCATCCCGATACAGCCAATGCTCGGCACATGCGGAAAAAGCTTCTCCAGCTCTCTTACGTGTGACTCAAAATGATCGCTGTCCGAAAACAGCATAAGAAACTGCGGATTGCTCAGGCCGCCTACAGCCTCCGACAGACTGCCGCTCTGACTTACCCCAAAAAATTGCTGCATACTACTGCCTCTCCTTCTCTTTTGATATGGCGCATAGAATGCACCCGGAAAAATTATGTATTCATTATACTTGAAAGAAAACAGGCTCGTCAATCATTTCCATGCAATTTCGCTAATTTCAGTCAAAATTATTCCGGTTTGGCCGCTGCACGGACAGGGGCGGGCACTCAAAAGAATGCCCGCCCCCGCCGCGCTGACGCCGTATGGAAGGTAAGTATTGCCCCTCTTTTTTCCCGTATATTATAATAGTCTAACGATCCCCAAGCCACTCCTCCACCGAATCGTAATCCCCTCTCACAGCCTCATCGTAGCGGATTGTCCGGATACCCGCCTCCTTACAGCTTTCCAGGGTCCGCCCGCCGGTCACAAACCGATAGTCCTGCTCTCTGGCCTTCACAACATGTGCCGCAGCCGTATGACGGTTTCCGGTGAGATACATGTCCTCCGAGGGAACAGCCGGATGGGCCAGATAAAAATACTGCCCTTCCCCAAGCCCCTTTGCGGTGATCTCCCAGAGCCCCGGAACCTTTGCCTGGGCATCCAGGTGCGGAAGGGGATGATAGAAATAGCGGTGGTCCAGCAGTCCCTCCTCTTTCATCCACACCCGCATTGCCTCCTTAAGCCCCGGAATCGTTCGCTCCGGAAACATGTGGGTGTCTCCGTAGGCAATCGAAAAGCCCAGCTTCCTGAGCTTTGCAAGCTGCAGCCGCCATTCCAGCCGGATCTGCTCCAGCAGCTTCGGATTCGGCTCCTTTCGGTAATCCTCGCCGAGGGCCTTTATCAGCTCCTCCGGCGAGGGATAAAATTCTCCGCTCGAATCCAGCAGCAGCGGAATTTCGTCCGCAGAGGCCATCGGAGCAAATTTAATCCGGTCCCACTCCGAATTCATGGTAAAATGGATGCCGAAGCACACATTGTCCGCATCCTTAAGCCGCGCCGCTCCTTCTTCTATAAAAGCGCCGCAGGCCATCAGGGAAACGTTCCTGATAAAGCCTGCCTGCACCGCTTCAAGAATGGCATCATTCGCCCCTCTGCCGGAGCCGAAGTCGTCCGCTCTTGTAATTATATTTTTCATTCCGTCAATGCTCCTCTTTTTACTCAAAAGGAACTACCTGATTCTTCTTTGCCGACTCAAAAATCGCCTCCATCAGCCGTATTACCCGCAGAACCTCCTCATTTTTCACAAGCGGCTCCGCCTCGCCCGCCATCACGGCCATCACATTCCGATAGTAGTCTCTTATATCGCTGTGAATAACCGGAAGAGGCTCCGTCTGAATGGTCTCTTCGGTTCTCGGCGCCATGGTCTTTGTGAGGCCTGCCGCCGTCTTTATCGGAACCGCGTCGTTCTTATCCCAGTTGGTAATTCGCACCAGCTCGCCGGACATATCCCAGCCGCGGATCACCGCCGTACCGTCTCTTCCCAGAACATACCATCTCGGCAGAGAAACAAAATTGCTTGTCCCCACCTCCAGCATATAGTGCATTCCGTTCTCAAAAAACAGCTGCACGGTGAAGCCGTCGTCCACCAGCTCATTGGTCACATGGGTGACGGTTGCATACACTTCCTTCACCTTTCCGTCAATCATCTGGAGGGCCTGATCCAGAATATGCACGCCCCAGTCCAGAATCATGCCGCCGCCCTGCTCTTTTCTGCCTCTCCAGTCGCCCGGAATGCCTCTGGACCCGTGGACTCTCGATTCGATCTTAAATACCGGCCCGAGCATGTCCTGCTTCACGATATTTCGAATGGTCAGGTAATCCTCATCCCATCTGCGGTTCTGATGAACAAACAGTCTGCCCTTTCCCTGGGCAGCCATCATTTCCTCAAAATCCCCCGAACAGATCGCCGCAGGCTTTTCGCACACCACATGCTTTCCCGCCTTAAGCGCGGCAGTCACAACCTCTTTGTGAACGTCATTCGGAGTGGCACACAACACCAGATCAATGTCCTCGTCCTCTAACACCTGATCCAGGCTCTCATACACAAAGAGCCCCACCTCGCCGGCATAAGTCCCTCTCTTTGGATCAATATCATAAATCCCCTTCACCGTAAGATGATCGATGCTCTCGATCAGTTCCCGATGCCAGTTACCCATTCCTCCAAATCCAACAATGGCCATTGTAAAATTCCGGTCTGTCATCTGCCATAACCTCCTTAATTGTCCTTATACTCAGTTCATTTTATGCCCGGTACATTTCTCCCGGAGCCTCAAAAATGATAATCTGCTTTAACGCCTCGATGGATTTGACCAGCCCCTCATTCTGACTCATCAGACCGTCCTCATGCTCGATGCTGACGGAATGGTCATACCCCATCACCCGCAGCTGAGAAATAATATTTTTCCAGTAGCCCAGATCGTTTCCGTAGCCGATGGAGCGGAAGGTCCAGGAGCGGTTTTTAATATCCCCGTAGTGGGTGTTGTCCAGCACCCCGTTAATTTTGCAGTTATGAGAAATAATCTGTGTGTCCTTTGCGTGGAAATGGAAGATGGCGCCCTCCTCTCCCAGCACGCGGATCACCTCCACCGGGTCCATCTGCTGCCAGATCAGGTGACTCGGATCAAGGTTCGCCCCGATCTCAGGTCCCACTGCCCTTCTGAGCCGAAGCAGCGACTGTGTATTGTACACGCAAAAGCCCGGGTGAAGCTCCAGCGCAATTTTGTCCACGCCGTGCGCCCTGGCAAACGCCGCCTTCCTTTTCCAGTAAGGGATCAGAACCTCCTCCCACTGCCACTTAAGAATCTCGCCGAAGTCATCCGGCCAGGAGCAGGTTACCCAGTTTGGCTTTTTAGCTGTTTCGTCCGATCCGGGACAGCCGGAAAAGGTGTTTAAAACAGAAACGCCAAGCTTCTCGCACAGTAGGATCGCGTCGGTCAGATCGCCGTCGAATTTCTTTGCGGTCTCTTTATCCGGATGCACCGGATTGCCGTGGCAGCTTAAGCCGCTGATTTCCAGATGGTGACGCGCCAGCGTGTCTTTGAATGCCTCAAGCTGCTGCCCGTCATGGAGTAAAATCTGAGGATCGCAGTGCTTCTTTCCCGGAAATCCGCCGCAGCCGATCTCGATCATCTGCACGCCGTGCTTCTCCAGATATGCGCACGCCTCCTCGAAAGACCGATCGTTTAATACCGGATTAAATACGCCTAATTTCATAGCTGTTTTCCCTCCCGCCTGATTCCTGCTCTATGCTTCCTGAAACATAACCGGCTTTCCGGTTTTGGCCGACTCGTAAATCGCCTCCAGAATCTCGGTTACCACAAGCGCCTGCTCCGGTTTTACAACCACTTCTTTTCCGTTCATAACCGCGTCATAGAAGGCCTGCTGCTCCAAAACGTCCGGGTCCTCCCCTTTTCCGTCAAAGAACGCCACGCCCGCAGGGTCCAGCTGCGGCTTTTCGACAATCTGCTTATTATATTTTACCCGGTTAATCCGAAGTCCGTCCTTCATGTCCGCGCCGGCTTTCGTTCCGCACAGCGTGGTCTTCGCCTCGTCCACCTCAAGGGAGTTCAACGCCCAGGCAGACTCCAGTATAATGGTCGCCCCGTTTTTCATCTTAATGAAGCCGAAGGCAGAGTCCTCCACCGTATACTTTTTCGGGTCCCAGTCGCCCCAGGCGTTGGCCGTCTCTGTCTGGTCGCCCAGCTTCTTATAGACCGATCCGGTCACCAGCTGCGGCTCGTAGTTGTCCATCATCCACAGCGTCAGATCCAGCGCGTGGGTTCCGATGTCGATCAGCGGACAGCCGCCCTGGGCCTCCTCGTCCAAAAATACGCCCCAGGTAGGCACCGCTCTCCTTCGGATGGCGTGAGCCTTTGCCACATAAATCTCACCCAGATCGCCGTTGTCGCAGGCTCTCTTCAAATATGTGGAATCCGGCCGGAAGCGGTTCTGGTAGCCGATGGTCAGAACCTTTCCGGTTTCCGCAGCGGCCTTTAGCATGGCCCGCGCCTCCTCAGAGGTTTTTGCCATAGGCTTCTCGCACAGCACGTTTTTTCCGGCCTTCAGCGCGTCGATTGTCATGGCGCTGTGCTCCCGGTTCGGGGTCAGCACATAGACCGCGTCCAGATCCTCTTTGAGCATCTCCCTGTAATCGGTAAATATTTTTGCATCCGGCCACTGGTATGTCTCGCGGTACGAGGCCGCCCGCTCCTCAATCTGATCACACAGAGCCGCCACTTCAATGTTTCCCTGCTTTCGAATCGCCGGAAGATGCTTTCCTCTTGCAATTCCGCCGCAGCCGATAATACCTGCTCTCATTTTTCTCATTATCATTTTCTCCTCAATTATACTTCAATCACCGATGTCTGTCACCATCAAATTTCAGAATAAGCTGTGGCCGGACACCGGCGGCCCGGCCACAGGCAGTCTCTCTGCGCGGTCCGTTACACGTTCTCCACGCGCAGCCGATCCTTTAACTCACAGATTTCTTCATAGATCCGAATCTGCTTCGGCTCTCCGTCCAGCAGGAGGAAGGTGGTTCCCTCCCGGTTCACCTCCACCTGAATCTGGCTGCCCTCGTAATTTATTTTAAAGCGGTAGCCGTTCCACTGCTTCGGCAGCGTCGGCGCGAAATGAATTCCGTCCTCTTTTAAGCGGAGACCGCCGAAGCCGTACACGATGGCCATGTAATTTCCGCCTATATTTGCCGTGTGAATTCCGTCCTTCGTGTTGCCGTGGGTGTTGAACAGATCCAGCTTTGCGGAATCCCCGAAATAGTCGTATCGTGTCCGATACGGATATGACATTCAATTTCATTTCTGCGATGGTTTATACGCAGATGTTCAACGTCCTGTGCGACAAGGCGCTGGAAAACGGCG
>CATJJD010000339.1 GCA_949740385.1 uncultured Lachnospiraceae bacterium | reverse complement strand
TCTCCTCTTCCAGCATTCGGTACTTCTTTTCAACCCCTGCCTGAAGCGCTGACTGGTAGGCCTGATTCATCAGTGGATAACACCTCCGTTCCCGCTGTCGTCAAACTGCTCCGGAAGGTTCTGCTGTGCCTGCTCCAGCGTCTCCCCGTACCACTTTGACCTGTACTCCGGCAGGCTCATGGCTCCCATGGCCACATCCTGGCGGTCTTCCTTCCGCTCGGTTGCCTTGTCTTCGATAATGGAATCGTCAAACTGTATGGTTATGTCCGTTTCCTCGTTTAGTCCCTGAATTCCTATGCTGATGCCCGCCCGGATGATAGTCTGGATAAGCTGCACCAGCACCCTCCCCAATACAAGCTCATGCTTTTGCAGGGAGCGGTACATGTCGGAATTCTCGCTGATCACCTCCGTGGCCGTCTTGACCTGCCCTCCCTCAAACTTATACCGGTCAGTGCCAAAACCGCACTTCATGGACAGGTAATTCAGGTCATCATTGATGGCTTTGCTGTGCTCCTCAATACGCAGCTCCATGTTGACTTCCTTCATGGCTTCCTTTGATTCCGCATTTTTAAAATAATCCTCCGGAAGCTCATAAAATACCGTGTCCTCCGGGTCAAACACCGCACCCCCGTTCATCGTGGTCAGCATTTCAGGCGCAACAAAGATGCGCTTACGCCCCAGCGAAAACTCGTTTGCGTAACTGTCATATTCCAGGTCGATCTTCCGGATGACGTCAATGGCATTGGCAAACAGAGCCACGCCCATAGGATTTGTAGTATCCTCATCCGCATTATTTACCAGGTTCAGGCGGTCAATGACAAAAAGCGGCCTGTCGGATCCTGTTTCAACCCGTTCGGCCAGCCCCCTGAAAGCCGGTATTTCCTGCCACTGCCCCGGTGTCAGCTCCCTCCCCGCCCCGGTGGTATTCTCCACCACTGCGTTCTCCACTACATACTGCTTCCGTTTCCCACCCGGCATATCCTCCAGCTTATGGTACTGGAAATGGATGTACGTCTTGCGCTTATGGATTTTCCGGAAAGTAAAGATACATTCTGTTACCGCCTTGTTCTGCCAGGATATAGGATAGATCTGGGACGCTTCCACATAATTGATGCCGACACTGCCGCTGACCATGTATCCTGCATCATCAAGCACGGCATCCCGGATATATACCACATATGCCGCAGTGCCAAGGGCAGCTTTCCTCTCCTGGTATTCATTTCCCAGCTCCTGGAATGTATTGCCCTCCAGAACCTTTTTTACAAAGTCATCTGTGGCCGTATCCGCTATGGTGACCGTTACCCGCTCATTCAGCAGCAGGTCGGCCATGTCCTCGCTGACCTTCTTCGCCATCCCCAGGGCGTACCTGGTGCAGTTTACGGACGTTCCGTTCCCACGGTACACTTTATACCGATGGAACTTGCGCACGTTGGAATTATACCAGCTGCGCCACACCTCCACCTGCCTATAAAACGACGGGTCCAGCGTATCGATCCCCTTATTCCGGAAATAACT
>CATJJD010000338.1 GCA_949740385.1 uncultured Lachnospiraceae bacterium | reverse complement strand
CCCCCAGATGAATCACCGTCTCCCCGTTCATAAACGGCACCTCCACCTCCGCGATCATCTTATGCAGATTAATCTTGCGAATCATCCCCTCCATCCCCTTAAGGGGGCCGGAAACAATCCGTATCTCATTTCCCTCGCAGATATCTATTTGGGACAGTCCGACCTGACGGGTCTCATCCTCTGCGCCGGCCGGCTCGCACTGCCGCAGCAGCAGATCCAGCCACTGCTCTTCCTTTTCGGAAAGGCGAACGAAATATTCCAGATCTCTGCCGAGTATTTTCGTCAGAAGCGGAATTTTTTTCAGCTGCGCGTACAGTGCTTTCGCGTCCTCCGTCGTCACAAATACATATCCGGGCAGGAGCTTTTCGCACACCTCCACCAGTTTGCCGTGGAATTTCCTGCGCATCCGCCTGGTCGGGTAGAAGCACTGCCCGTACTGATCGGCGGGAAGCATTTTTCTGATATGCGCCGCTGTCTTTTCTTCCTCCCGCGGAGTCACCTGCAGAACCAGATAATTCATACGTTCCCTCCGTCAAAATAACTCTCCGGAAGCGCCAGACCGGCCGTCTCACCGGCGTCAGGACATGGCTTCGCCACCCGCCGCAGACACTGCCGTGACGCTCGTACCGTTTATGTCATACAGCTGAAATCCAGGTGCCCCTGCTTCGAGAATTTCCCGCTGTAATTTTTCTTCGACTGCCTGTCATCCCTTCCCTAATACCGTTTAATTTCCTGCCAAAAGATAAACCATATCAAAAAGAAACAATTTTTTCCCGCGCAAACCGCTCCAGAGTGGACAGAAGTCTGCCCTGCTCCCCTGTCAGCCGGCCCTCCGACCGCATGCGCCTCTGCACGGCAAGCCATTTTCCGACCCAGCAGCCCTCCATCACACAGTTCTGGGGAATGCTGTCCGTTTTATGTTCCATGCAGTACTTCTCCGCCAGCGAAAAACGCCGCATCCATGGTCTGGTGTCCCAGACCATCCCGATGGCTTCCAGACGCCGGACGCGGTCGATGCTGATCGCACCTTTTTTGTATAAAAGTCGCTGCCGCTGTATCCACGCGCCGAGTTTTATGCCGGACGCCGTAACACAGGACGCCGGAACCAGCAAATTCCCATGCTCGTTTGCATACGCCCGGGCTGCCTGAAAATGTTTCCCCCAGCTTTGGTCCGTTCTCTTCTGCCAGACCATCCCAACCGCGTTCAGGCGGTCGATCTGTTCCTCTGTCAGCGGCGTCCCTCTGCACTGACCAAAGCGCAGCTTCCGCATCCGGCTAATCCATGCCCCAAGACGTATTCCGTCTTCGTCCGCATAGCTGCTCGGAACGTCCAGATCCCCGTGGTTCCGATAATACGCACAGGCCGCCTGGTAATTCCGCTCCCACAGACGATCCATCTTATCCCAGATCATCCCGATGGCTTCCAGCTGCGATTTCCGCTCCGGCGTCAGATATTTCGGACGCACGCCTGCCCGCTCCCAGGTCCGGAGTGTGCTCATCCACTGCCCCAGCGCCACGCCACCCTCCGCCGCATATCTGGCCGGGACATTCAGGTCGCCATGTTCCTCACGGTACTGCAGTGCGGCGCGATAATATTTCTCCCAGCCGGTATCCGCGAGAACATCCCAGCGCATCCCGATGGCATCCAGCTTTTCGATCTGCTCTGCGGTGAGCGCACCGTCCAGCACGCCCTTTCGGATATACCGCTGATTGTAAATCCAGTGCCCCAGGGAATATCCCTCTTCTGTCACATACCGTGCCGGAACCTCCAGATTTCCGTTTTCCTCATAAAAGCCTTTCGCCTGCTCATACATCACAGTCCAGGAGGCCGTCAGCACATCGCCCAGCTTTTCGAACAAGATCCGGCAGTCCTGCACCTCATCTATAATCTGAAAGTGCTCCTGCACAATCGCCTCCTCCTCGCCCAGAGAGCGGTAGTACGCCGCCGCAGTCTGCATTTCCTCCTCCACCGCTCCGATGCTGCAGAGGTTGCTGATATTGAGCACAATGTCAAAAATGACCGCATGATTTTTCTTTCCGGCAGACAGCGCCCGCCCGATCTGCTGTTTGAACACAATCGGCGACACCGTCGGACGCAGCAGAATGACGCCGTTTATGTCATCCAGGTGGATGCCCTCGTTCAGCGCGTCAATACAGTACAGCAGTCTTAAATGCGATTTGTCATCGTCCGCTTTAAATTCGGCAAAGGAACGGCTTGCCGACGGGTCGGACGCATACACGGAGTAAATGTGCAGATTTCTGTCAATCCTTTCAAACCACTCCGCTGAGAGCTCCATCATCTTTCGCATATGCTCCGCACCGGAGCAGAACACAATATATTTTCCGCAGCGGTCCGGCATGTGCTTATCAAAAATCACATCCAGGCCGTCGGCTTTTTCCAGCGCCCGCCGCAGCGCCTCGAGATATTCCTGCGCCGCTTCCCTCGCTCTGCGGCTTTTCGTGCGCCTTATGCGCTCCTTAAGCCGCTCCATATCCTTCTGATAAGAGTAAACCGAGAGCACATACTTCGGCGGACTCAGTATTCCCCTTACGATGGCGTCCCCCAGTGAAATCTCGGAGGCTATATTTCCGTCAAACAGCTCTGCCGCCATATCCCGCTGGTTGTCGAGGTAACGGATATTTGTGGCGGTCAGCCCCAGCAGCTTTGCTTTGGAGTGGCACGCCAGCAGCCTCTTTACCCCCTGCCCCCAGAGCCCGGCTCCGCAGCGGTGGAACTCGTCCAGCACCACCCATTCCGGCTTTATCCTGGCAAGCTCCTCCTCATCCATCCGCATAAGCTTCGCGTATGTGAAAAAACGAATATTTTGCAGCTCTGCGCCACCCGCAGCCATCCAGTTTTCCGTCTGCGTCTGAAAGATGTACGAAGAAGGCGACAGCCAGCAGACATAATCCCCCGGATGCTCCTCGCACAGCTTAAAGCCGATGAAGGACTTTCCGGTTCCGGTGGGATGGGCGCCGGCTGCCTTTCCCGTCCTTTCCAGCAGCGAAAGCGCCGCTTCATATGCAGTTTGATTGTGCCTGTACAGCTCTGCTGCCATCCGCGGCTCCTTCCTGTAAAACGGCTCTGATCTGGCCGGCGGCCTGAGTTTTCCCCGAACCGTAATACAAAATTTAAAATAATAAAGTAATG
>CATJJD010000337.1 GCA_949740385.1 uncultured Lachnospiraceae bacterium | reverse complement strand
TTCTGTAACCTCCTGATTCATTTGACGTTCTTAATGCATAAGCTGCAACAGAGGACCATCGCTTTTACTCATAACATTAATAAACTAACACATTTCCTGCGGGAATGCAAGTACTTTTTCGGCACGCAGAGCGCTGTAATATAATGCTCCATATGCGGCAGCCCTTTCGCTCTGTACTCGGTTACATTTCGGCCCCGGCTTTCTCTCTGCTCATCCAAAACACCGTCTCCTTCGAAAAGCAGAGCTGCAGCCGCTCCTGCAGCAGAAACGATGCCTCGTTTCCCACGGCGATCTGCCCGTAGGGAATCATGCCCCGCTCGATAAAGCGGTTGCACAGCCAGGTTTCCAGCGCCGTGCCGATCTTCTTTCTCCGATACTCCGGCAGCACCTGCAGCATTCCGATGCTCCCCTCACTGTGGACGCCGATAAAGCCCGCCAGGACATCGCCGAAAAACGCGCCGAACATGGCGTTTGCCGCGATGCGCTCCCTGACGTAGCCTTCTTCGTCCACCGTGCGGTAGACGGACCGGACCAGGTCCCGGTGCTCCGCCGTCAGCGGACGGATCTGAAAGCCCTCGGGCGATGCGCCTCTGTCCTCCCGGTACAGCCCGGCAACCGGCAGCTTCTCCCTCCTGGTGTACGCCGCCTGCCGGCACTCCATGTCCAGTTCATAGCCCAGGGCAGACACCGCCTCCACAAACGCCCGCTGGTGCAGAACGAGGGCGGACGCCCCGCCCCCTGTGTCCGGCCGAAACAGCGCCGACTCATCTGCCTGCTTTGGCGATGCGTTCGGCCATGTGTGAAAGAGAACGCGGCTTTTCCGGTCCATAAGAATGATCTCCGCCTCCCCGCCTTTGTGCTCCTCACAGGCGATAAGCACCGCGCGGCCGCGGTTGATCAGCTCGATCATGTCGATGTGCTGCAGCTTCCTCTTTAACAGCAGCTCTCTGCAGTGTTCCAGACGGCAGTACGCCGCAAAGAGATCCGGCCGGCGCTCCCTCGTCCGCCTGACCGCTTCCTGCCTGCGCCACTCGTCAATTTTTTTCTTATTGCCGCCAAGGAGCACGGCTGGCACCTGCTTTCCGTGCCAGATCTCGGGCCGGGTGTACTGGGGATATTCCAGCAGATTTCCCTGGAAGCTCTCGATCCCGGCGGACTCTTCGTTGCCGAGCACCGACGGCACAAGCCTTGCAACCGCATCCACCACCACCATCGCCGCCAGCTCTCCGCCGGTGAGCACATAGTCCCCGATGGAAATATAGTCCGTGACAACCTCCTCCAGCACCCGCTCGTCGATTCCCTCGTAGTGGCCGCACAAAAGAACAAGCGCGTCCTCTTTTGCAAGCTCCTCCGCCAGGCTCTGGGGGAAGGGACGCCCCTGGGGAGCCAGACAGACCACGCGCTTTTTTGCCTCCTGCAAAATGCCGGAAAGAACGCTCTCGCAGGCGTCGTACACGGGCTGCGCCTGCAGGAGCATCCCCGCGCCGCCGCCGTATGTGTAGTCGTCCACTCTGCCATGCTTATCTTCGGTAAAATCCCGGATATTGACGGCCTTAAGCCCGATTTTATTCTCTTTGACTGCCCGCCCGGTGATGCTGGTGCCAAGTCCCTGCATTACCATCTCCGGAAAAAGGGTCACAATATAAAAATTCATACTGCTGCTCCGTCCGTCCTTTTAATACAGCATCACCGCCGCCATAAGATTCAAAACATACACGACGGCCGTAATGACAAGTCCGACAATCGCGCACACCATGCCGGCGGTCGCCCGTCCCTTTTTGTTTGAGGTCGCCCCTTTTCTCGCATAGATGATGGCCGTGACGTTGAGCACAACCGTCACCCAGGTGAGCCAGCTTAAGGCGAGCCCGGCAATGCCGAATCCCAGCGCCATGTTGGCATACCTTGTGGTGTCGATGCCCTGCACGACGACCGGCGCGCCGCTCTGCGGCATCTGCTGGCCTGCATTCACCGGCTGATGCAGAAGCGCGATCAGCTGCTCCAGATCGTGTTTATACACTTTTTTCACTACGGCTCCGTAAAAACCGTCCAGATGCTTCTCTCTGCTGTACACTCCCGGCAAAATCAGGTATCTCGCCCAGGCCTCCAGATGAAAGATGCCGCCCTGGTAGCTCCAGATTAAAAACTTCGGCATCTCGAACCATCCGCCCCCCGCGCGGTACACCTGCTGCCCCTTGAAATTCACCTGCTTAAATCCGTGCTTTGTCAGAAAATCATTCATCATAAACTGCACGAAATCTTCCGGCTGGTTCAGTA
>CATJJD010000336.1 GCA_949740385.1 uncultured Lachnospiraceae bacterium | reverse complement strand
CTAAGGCGATCAGACAGGCTAAGAAACTTTTATTACGTGAAGGGATTCTTTCCGAATCGCAATTAGTTTCTTAAATCCCTGTAAGCAAACATACATTCTTTTTCTGAAAGCTATTTTGTGATAGCTTGTTTCAGTGCGCCATTTATTGGCTGTCCTCTAATTTCTTTCACACTACCCTCCTTAAATATTGAATGAAAAATACCTTTACTCACATAAGTCCATGCTATCAATTTTCGGGAGCATTCTCAAGTATTTATTTTGAGAAAAGCAAAAAAAGATAAAAAAGCACAACTTATTTCGAAACGCTGAAAACGACAAAACAAAGTTATACAAATATTCACAGCTTCGGCAATTCCATTTGCGGAGACGGTGGGCTATACTTAAGGCTATAAGTAAAGGCATGAAATAATGAATCGTGGGAGGATTATATGAAATACGGACATTTTGACAATGAACACAGGGAGTACGTGATCGACCGGGTGGATCTGCCGACCTCGTGGACGAACTATCTGGGCGTGGAGAACATGGCGGCGGTGGTCAACCACACGGCGGGGGGCTACTCTTTCTACAAAAGTCCGGAGTACCACAGGATCAGCCGTTTCCGCGGCAACAGCATCCCGATGGACCGGCCGGGGTATTATATTTATATCAGAGACAACGACGACGGAGATTACTTCAGCATCTCCTGGCAGCCGGTGGCAAAGCCCCTCGATGCGGCCTCCTGCCGATGCCGCCACGGCATGTCCTACACGGTCTACGAGTGCGGCTACAGAGGGCTGGAAGCATCCCAGACCATGTTTATTCCGCGGGGGGAAGACGTGTTACTGTGGGATGTGAGGATTAAGAACAACTCCGGCGAGGTGCGGGACTTAAGCGTATTCTCCTACCTGGAGTTCTCCTTCCACTCGATCAGCATTGACAATCAGAACTTCCAGATGAGTCTCTACTGCGCGGGAAGCTCCTGCGAGGACGGCATCATAGAGGAGGACCTGTTTTACGAGCCGGACGGCTACCAGTATTTTACGGCAAACTTTGAGCCGGACGGCTTTGACTGTATAAGAGACGCGTTTCTCGGACTCTACCGCACCGAGGAAAATCCGGCGGCGGTGGAGCGGGGCGCATGCGGCGGCTCCTTCGAGAAGGGCGGCAGCCACTGCGGCAGCCTGCAGAAGAACCTGGTGCTCGTTCCGGGCGAGGAGGTCCGCCTTGTGTACATGCTGGGCGAGGGGAACCGGGCGGCAGGCAAAAAAATCCGGGAGAAATTCAGTGATCTGACGCAGGTGGACAATGCCTTTACGGATCTGCACCGCTACTGGGAGGAAAAGTGTGCAAAGCTGCAGATCAGGACGCCCCATGAGGGCATGAACACGCTGATCAACACCTGGACGCTGTATCAGTCGGAGATCAATGTCATGTTCTCCCGCTTTGCATCCTTCATCGAGCTTGGGGGCCGCACGGGTCTTGGCTACCGCGACACGGCGCAGGACGCCATGACCATCCCGCACTCCAACCCGCAGAAATGCAGACAGCGCATCATGGAGCTGTTAAACGGTCTTGTCTCCCGGGGATACGGGCTGCATCTGTTCGATCCCGCCTGGTTTACGGAGAAAAAGGAGGAGGGCGACGGCTTTAAGTCTCCGACGGTCATTCCGGTTTCCGACGCGGACCGCATCCACGGACCGGAGGACGCCTGCGCGGACGATGCCCTCTGGCTTGTGGCGTCGGTTGTGGAGTACATAAAGGAAACCGGCGACCTGGAATTTGCCGACACGGTTGTCCCTTATGCGGACAAAAAGAGCGGAACGGTATACGAGCACCTGAAAGCGATTCTCGACTTCTCCGCAGATCAGGTGGGCGCGGACGGCATCTGCAGAGGGCTCCGCGCGGACTGGAACGACTGCCTGAATCTGGGCGGCGGGGAGAGTGCCATGGTATCCTTCCTGCATTACTGGGCGCTTTCGCATTTTCTGACGCTGACAAAGAGGCTGGGGCGGACGGAGGATACAGAGCGCTACCAGGCGGTGGCGGAGCATGTCAGACAGGTGTGCGGCGATGTGCTGTGGGACGGGGAATGGTACATCCGCGGCATCACGAAAAACGGAAGGAGGATCGGAACCAGACAGGATGAGGAGGGAAAAGTACATCTGGAGTCCAACGTGTGGGCCGTGCTATCCGGTGCGGCGGAGAGGGAGCGGGCAGTCAAAGCGATGGACGCCGTCGACAGTTATCTGTATACGCCTTACGGGCTGCTTTTAAACACGCCGGCCTACAGGAAGCCGAATCCGGACATCGGATTTATCACGAAGGTGTATCCGGGGCTGAAGGAGAACTCCGCGGTGTTCTCTCACTCGAACCCCTGGGCCTGGGCGGCGGAGTGCAGGCTGGGGCGCGGATCAAAAGCGATGAAGTACTACGACGCCCTGTGCCCTTACAATCAGAACGATATGATCGAGGTCCGGGAGGCGGAGCCGTATTCTTACTGCCAGTTTATTGTGGGAAAGGAACACACCGCATTCGGCCGTGCGCGCCACCCGTTTATGACTGGCTCCGGCGGCTGGGCGTATTTTTCGGCCACCCGCTACATACTCGGCATTCGGCCGGACTACGATGCGCTGACAGTAGATCCATTCCGGCGGACTGGAAAGCGTTTGACGTTACAAGAGAGTGGCGGGGCAGCCGCTATGATATTCATGTGGACAACAGGGCGGGCGTGGAGTACGGCGTGAAGGAAATTCTGCTGGACGGAGAGCGCGCGGAGTGCATTCCGGCATTTTCGGACGGCAGCGCCCACCGCGTGACCGTCATTATGGGATAATAGATTCGCGGCCTGTGGCCGGGAAGGGATTATGGTTAAATTTGGAACCGGCGGCTGGAGAGCCGTCATCGGAGATGAGTTTACAAAACAGAATATACAGCTGCTGACGAAAGCCCTGTGCAATAAGATGAAGGACGAGGGCGCCGCCGGGAAGGGGGGTGTGCTGGGATACGACAGGCGCTTTCTCTCAAAGGAGGCGATGCAGTGGGCCGGAATGGTTTTTGCGGCGGAGGGAATTACCGCCTGTCTGATCAACAAGTCCGCACCGACTCCGCTTGTGATGTTTTATGTCATGCGGCACCAGTTCCCTTACGGGATGATGAGTACGGCAAGCCGCAACCCGGCGATCTACAACGGGATTAAGGTGTTCACCGCGGGGGG
>CATJJD010000335.1 GCA_949740385.1 uncultured Lachnospiraceae bacterium | reverse complement strand
CCGGCAGTCCCGCACCTCGTCGATGATCCGGAAATGCTCCCGCACAACCGCGTCCTCCTCACCCAGCGAGCGGTAATACGCCGCCGCGGTCTGCATCTCCTCCTCCACCGCGCCGATGCTGCAGAGATTGCTGATGTTTAACACAATGTCGAAAATCACCGCATCCTTCTTTTTCCCCGCGGACAGTGCCCGCCCGATCTGCTGTTTAAACGCGATCGGTGACACCGTGGGCCGCAGCAGGATTACGCCGTCGATATCCTCCAGATGAATCCCCTCGTTTAACGCGTCGATGCAGTAAAGAAGCTTCAGATGCGCCTCATCACAGTCCGCCTTAAAATCCGCAAAGGACTGACTGGCAGACGGGTCGGACGCATACACCGAGTAGATATGCGGATCTTTGTCCGCTCTGCCGAACCACGCCTGTGACAGTTCCATCATCTCCCTCATATGCTCAGCATTCGCACAGAACACAATATACTTGCCGTGCTTTTCCGGCATATGCTTTTCGAAAACCACGTCCAGCCCGTCCGCCAGCTCCAGCGCCCGCCGCAATGCCTCCAGGTATTCTTCCGCTTCCTCCCGCACCGCCCTGTTTTTCGTGCGGTGAATCTTCTCCGACAGCCGTGCGATGTCCTTCTGATAAGAATAAACCGACAGCACGTACTTCGGCGGATGCAAAATCCCCCGCACAATCGCCTCCCCCAGCGTGATTTCCGACGCGACATTTCCGTCAAACAGCTCAAGCGCCATGTCGCGCTGGTTGTCGAGATAGCGGATGTTTGTGGCGGTCAGCCCGAGCAGCTTCGCTCTTGGATACCTGGCAAGCAGCCGCTTAACGCCCTGTCCCCAGAGCTGCGCGCCGCAGCGGTGAAACTCGTCCAGCACAACAAAGTGCGGCTGCAAATCGGAAAGCGCCTCCTCATCCAGCAGCATCAGCTTCGCGTAGGTGAGAAAACGGACATTGCAAAGCGCTCTGCCCCCGGCTTTCATCCAGTTTTCCGTCTGCGTCTGAAAGATGTACGCTGACGGCGACAGCCACAGCACCGTATCGCCCGGGTGATCCTCGCACAGCTGGAAGCCGATAAACGACTTCCCGGTTCCGGTCGGATGAATCACCGCGGCCTTTCCGGCCTCATCAAGCATCACAAGAGCCGCTTCGTATGCAGTTTGGCTGTGTGGATATAATTCCATCGCTCGCTGCTCCTTTTTTCCAAAAATAATAAAGTAAAGTACTTTATTACAAAAATCGCCAAACCCTCTGCTTTTCAGGCCTTTACTATTTGTCTGACCACAATTCTGACGGCGAATAATCAAAAATCATCTGGAATAAAAACGGCGGAAGCACCTGAAAACACTGGCTTTTCAAAGAAATCCATGACGGCGAATCTGACGGCGAATAGCCAAAAATCGAATAAACATTCTTATAAAATAACAAAAAACGCTCCAAATCCGGCAAAAATTAATTCGAAGCGGCACTCAAAAACGGCACCGGAAACGAATTCCGGCACCAAAACTCATAAAAAATATTGACGCAGCACTCATTTTGAAGTATAATCATTGACAGTTCCGATTAAAATATTGAAATTTGACTGTTTTGATCGAAAAAAGACTGGTAAATCAGACACATTGCTATCAGACAGGCAAGTAATAAAGTACTTTAATTTATTATTGTAGATTTGTTCTTCGGATTTGTCTCCGGCTCTTCCCGCAACCGCTTCCATCGCACTGTTTACCTCCACCCTGCCGTCAATACGGCTGAAATTAACTTTTCACAGATACTTCAGGATTCCCTGACCGCCCTCTGCCAGTAAAATGTGGTAAAAAATGTAAGGGTTGGAAAACCAGCCCTTACCCTGCTCATAACTGTATTTTTAATCCATCATCCTCCTGCTTTTTCATAAAATACTAATGTAAGTCTCTCGTTAATGACCTCCGTTCTGCCCGTCTTTCGATACCCCGCTTTTTCATACAGATGACAGTTTTTTTGCTCCTGCAAAATGGTATCCAGCTCCCAGTTTTCGCTTCCATGCAGGTCTTCGCACAGCCGGATTGCTTTCTGTGCAATCCCTTTCCCCTGAAATTCCGGCAGTATAAATATCGGAGAAATTCTTTTGTTTTTTCCGTTTTCCTTTTTGTCAACAATGCGGATCGCTCCTGCTTTTTGCTGCCCGATACAGATAAAATAGTAATAGGTAAAGTCCTGTTTCAGGCGTGCTTCTACCTTTTCCAGGTTTTCATTTCCAGGACTGGTTTCAAAATCCTGATATTTCTCCAGTAATTCTTTGAAGGCTTCAATCTGCATAGCATGCAGCTCTTTTGCGTCATCTATGTCTGCCCTTAATAAAGTTACTTCCATATAGCGTCTCCGTATTAAATGAAATCAGTTCTTTTTAAGTTAATGTCACAAGGATACCTGTGGGTTTGTTACCGCAGTCTCAGCTCCACCGGACAGTGGTCAGACCCCATAATATCCGTGTGGATCGCCGCGCCCTCCATGCGCTCCTTTAATTCCTCCGAGACGAGGAAATAGTCGATGCGCCAGCCGGCATTCTTTGCCCGCGCCTGAAACCGGTACGACCACCAGCTGTAAATCCCCTCCGCATCCGGATAAAAATAGCGGAAGCTGTCTGTAAACCCGCTGGCCAGAAGCTCCGTCATTTTCCCCCGTTCCTCGTCCGTAAAGCCCGCGTTCTTACGGTTGGCCTTCGGATTCTTCAGATCGATCTCCTGATGCGCCACGTTCATGTCGCCGCAAACGATCACGCCTTTCTTCTCTTTCAGGGACAGCAGATACCCGCGGAACGCATCCTCCCAGCTCATGCGGTAGTCCAGGCGCTTCAGCTCATTCTGGGCGTTGGGCGTGTACACCGTCACCAGAAAGAAACCGGCAGGCTCCAGCGTAATCACTCGCCCCTCCTGGTCATGCTCCCCGACTCCGATACCCATGCGCACCGAGAGCGGCTCCTCCCTCGTAAAAACCGCTGTGCCGGAATATCCCTTCTTCTTCGCATAATTCCAGTACTGATTATAGCCCGGCAGCTTAAGGTCGATCTGTCCCTCCTGCAGTTTCGTCTCCTGCAGACAGAAAATATCCGCATCCAGCTTCCGGAAATCCTCCATAAAATTCTTCTGCACACAGGCCCGCAGCCCGTTTACATTCCATGATATCAGTCTCATCGTATGTCCTCCCTGTCCGCCTGACACGGTTTTGAATCAGTGCATATCATCAGCCGTACAGCAT
>CATJJD010000334.1 GCA_949740385.1 uncultured Lachnospiraceae bacterium | reverse complement strand
GCAAGCGCCCGGGCATGTACATCGGCAGTGTGACCACCAGGGGACTCAACCACCTGATCTATGAGATTGTGGACAACTCGGTGGACGAGCATCTGGCGGGGGTCTGCGACACCATAAGGGTGACGCTGGAGGCGGACGGCTCCTGCACGGTGGAGGATAACGGGAGAGGCATTCCGGTGGGGATGCACCAGAAGGGCGTCTCCGCCGCAAGGGTTGTGTTCTCCACGCTCCATGCGGGGGGCAAGTTCGACAACTCGGCCTACAAGACAAGCGGCGGTCTTCACGGCGTGGGCTCGTCGGTGGTGAACGCCCTCTCGACTTACATGGATGTGGAGATCAGCCAGAACGGGTACGTGCACCACGACCGCTACGAGCGGGGCAATCCGGTTGTGGAGCTGGAGAACGGCCTGCTTCCGAAGCTGGGAAAGACAAAGAAGACCGGGACGAAAATCAACTTTCTGCCGGACCCGGAGATCTTTGAGAAGACCCGTTTTAAGGAGGACGAGGTCCGAAGCCGGCTCCATGAGACGGCCTACTTAAACCCGGCGCTCACCATTGTGTTTGAGGACAGAAGAAAGAGCGAGATTGAGCATGTGGAGTACCACGAGCCCGACGGGATTGTGGGGTTTGTGAAGGATTTGAACGGCAACAACAGCGCTTTGCACGATGTGATCTACTTTAAAGGGGAGAGCGAGGGCATCGAGGTGGAGGCGGCGTTCCGGTACACCGGAGAGTTCCACGAGAATATTCTCGGTTTTTGCAACAATATATACAATTCCGAGGGCGGCGCCCATCTGACGGGCTTTAAGACGGCTTTCACGACGATTATCAACGCCTATGCCAGGGAGCTTTCCATATTGAAGGAGAAGGATTCTAATTTCACCGGGGCCGACGTGCGAAATGGCATGACGGCTGTAATCTCGGTGAAGCATCCGGACCCGCGCTTTGAGGGGCAGACGAAGACGAAGCTGGACAACCAGGACGCCAACCGGGCCACTGCGAAGGTGACGTCGGACGAGGTGCCGCTGTTTTTTGACAAAAATCTGGAGATTTTAAAGACGGTGATCGGCTGCGCGGAGAAGGCGGCGAAAATCAGGAAGGCGGAGGAGAAGGCCAGGACAAACATGCTGACGAAGCAGAAGTTTTCCTTCGACTCCAACGGCAAGCTGGCTAACTGCGAGAGCCGGGACGCGGCGAAATGCGAGATCTTTATCGTGGAGGGAGATTCCGCGGGCGGCTCGGCGAAGATGGCAAGAAATCGTATGTTTCAGGCGATTATGCCTATCCGCGGCAAGATTTTGAATGTGGAGAAGGCAAGTATCGATAAGGTTTTGGCCAATGCGGAGATCAAGACGATGATCAACGCCTTCGGCTGCGGCTTCTCGGAAGGGTACGGCAACGATTTTGACATTACGAAGCTGCGCTACGACAAGATTATTATTATGGCGGATGCGGACGTGGACGGCGCCCATATTTCCACGCTGCTTCTGACGCTCTTTTACCGGTTTATGCCGGAGCTTATCTTTGAGGGGCATGTATACCTGGCCATGCCGCCGCTGTACAAGGTTCTCCCGGCCCGGGGCGAGGAGGAGTATCTCTACGACGACGAGGCCCTTGCCCGCTACCGCAAAACCCATAAGGGCAGCTTTACGCTGCAGCGGTACAAGGGGCTTGGGGAGATGGACGCCGATCAGCTCTGGGAGACGACGCTCAATCCCGAGACCCGGGTGATGAGGCGGATCGGGATTGAGGACGGGCGCATGGCATCGGAGGTGACGGCGATGCTTATGGGGACGGACGTGCCGCCGCGCCGGGCGTTTATCTACGAGCACGCAGGTGACGCAGCCCTCGACATATAAAGGTTAGGAAGGAAGATGTACCGTTATGGAACAGAGTATCATTCAGACCGAGTACTCGGAGCTGATGCAGAAATCATATATCGACTATGCCATGTCTGTCATTATCGCCCGGGCGCTGCCCGATGTGAGGGACGGCCTTAAGCCGGTGCAGAGGCGCACGCTCTATGATATGTACGAGCTTGGGATACGCTACGACAGGCCTTACCGAAAGAGCGCCCGCATTGTGGGGGATACGATGGGTAAATACCATCCCCACGGAGATTCGTCGATCTATGACGCCCTGGTGGTGATGGCGCAGGATTTCAAGAAGGGGCTGCCCCTTGTGGATGGGCACGGCAACTTCGGCTCCATCGAGGGGGACGGCGCGGCTGCCATGCGATACACCGAGGCCAGATTGCAGAAGGTCACCCAGGAGGCCTATCTTTCGGATCTGGACAAGGATGTGGTGGATTTTGTGCCCAACTTTGACGAGACGGAAAAAGAGCCTGCGGTGCTTCCGGTGCGGGTGCCGAACATTCTGATCAACGGCGCGGAAGGAATCGCCGTGGGCATGGCAACGTCCATCCCGCCCCACAATTTCGGGGAGGTGATCGACGCGGTGATCGCCTGCATGAAAAATCCCGACATTACGACGATGGAGCTGATGCGTTATCTTCCGGGACCGGATTTCCCCACCGGGGGCGTGATCGCAAACAAGGACGATCTTCCCGCCATCTACGAGTCGGGCGTCGGCAAAATCAAGCTGCGGGGCAAGGTGGAGGTGGAGCGGTCGAAGGGCGGAAAGGAGCGGCTTGTCATCACGGAGATCCCCTACACAATGATCGGCGCAAACATCGGCAAATTTCTGAATGACGTGTACGGGCTGGTGGAGTCGAAGGCAACGGGGGATATTGTGGACATTACGAACCAGTCCTCCAAGGAGGGAATCCGGATCGTGCTGGATTTAAAGAAGGGCGCAGACATCGAGGCGCTTGAGAATCTTCTGTATAAGAAGACGAAGCTGGAGGATACCTTCGGCGTCAATATGCTGTCGGTGGCGGACGGCAGGCCGGAGACCATGGGAGTTATTGCGATTATCCGGCACCATGTGCGCTTTCAGTACGAGATTGCAACCCGCAAGTACAAAACGCTTCTTGCGAAGGAGCTGGATAAGAAGGAGATCCAGGAGGGGCTGATTAAGGCCTGCAATGTGATCGACCTTATTATCGAAATTCTCCGGGGCAGCCGGAACGTGAAGGACGCGAAGGCATGTCTGACCGACGGAAAGACCGGGCACATCAGGTTTAAGAATCCTTCCTCCGAGATTATGGCACAGCAGCTGCGGTTTACGGAGCGCCAGGCCCAGGCGATTCTGGACATGCGTCTCTACAAGCTGATCGGCCTTGAGATTGAGGCGCTTATGAAGGAGCACGAGGAGACGCTGGCGAACATCGGAAGGTACGAGGATATTCTGGAGCACCGCTCCTC
>CATJJD010000333.1 GCA_949740385.1 uncultured Lachnospiraceae bacterium | reverse complement strand
TTAAAGAAGAAATTATACGCAGCCGGCGTTTCCAGAATTGAGATCGAGAGAGCATCCGACCGCGTCAAGGTGATTATCTACACTGCAAAGCCGGGCGTTGTGATCGGCAAGGGCGGCGCTGAGATCGAGAAGATCAAGGGCGAGGTTCAGAAGCTGACCGAGAAGAAGCTGGTTGTGGACATCAAGGAAGTAAAGAGACCGGACCGCGACGCACAGCTTGTTGCGGAGAACATCGCTCTGCAGCTTGAGAACCGTGTCTCCTTCCGCCGCGCGATGAAGTCCTGCATGGGACGCGCGATGAAATCCGGCGCAAAGGGTATTAAGACTTCCTGCTCAGGCCGTCTCGGCGGGGCGGACATGGCCCGCACGGAGTTCTATTCCGAGGGTACGATCCCGCTTCAGACACTTCGCGCAGATATTGATTATGGATTCGCTGAGGCAGATACCACCTACGGCAAGGTCGGCGTAAAGGTGTGGATCTACAAAGGCGAGGTACTTCCTGCAAAGGGTAACAAGGAAGGAGGAGCTCAGTAATTATGTTAATGCCAAAGAGAGTTAAACATCGTAAGCAGTTCCGCGGTTCTATGGCCGGAAAGGCAACCAGAGGCAACACGATTACCTACGGCGAGTACGGAATCGTCGCAATGGAGCCGTGCTGGATCAAGTCGAATCAGATAGAGGCAGCCCGTATCGCTATGACAAGACACATTAAGCGTGGCGGTAAAGTATGGATTAAGATTTTCCCAGATAAGCCGATTACACAGAAGCCTATGGGCGTTCGTATGGGTAAAGGAAAAGGTAACCTCGAGTACTGGGTGGCTGTTGTTAAGCCAGGCAGAGTTATGTTTGAGATTGCCGGTGTACAGGAAGAGGTGGCACGCGAGGCGCTGCGTCTTGCCACACACAAATTACCTTGCAAATGTAAAGTAGTTTCTCGTGCAGATTTGGAAGGCGGTGCAGCAAATGAAAACTAGTGCATATTTAGAAGAATTAAAGAGCCTGAACGTTGCTGATTTACAGGCGCAGTTGGTGGACGCTAAAAAAGAACTTTTCAATTTGAGATTCCAGAATGCAACCAATCAGTTGGAGAACACTGCAAGAATCCGCGAGGTTCGCAAGAACATTGCCAGAATTCAGACGGTGATTACTGAGAAGGCAAGCGTTGCTGAGTAATGCAGGCAGGAAGGAGATTCGGTCGTGGAAGAAAGAAATCTTAGAAAAACACGTGTAGGCGTTGTTGTGAGCGACAAGATGGACAAGACGATTGTGGTCGCAGTCAGAGACAACGTAAGACATCCGCTTTACAACAAGATCGTCAAGAAGACATACAAGTTAAAGGCTCATGATGAGACAAACGACGCTAAGACGGGCGACACCGTCAAGGTGATGGAGACAAGACCATTATCCAGGGATAAGAGGTGGAGACTTGTAGAGATCATGGAAAGAGCAAAATAATAGAAGGAGGCTACAAGCATGGTACAGCAGGAAAGCAGACTCAGAGTCGCAGATAACACCGGCGCAAAAGAGTTACTTGTTATCCGCGTAATGGGTGGATCTACCAGAAGATATGCGAACATCGGCGATGTGATCGTTGCGACTGTCAAAGATGCAACACCAGGCGGTGTTGTTAAAAAGGGCGATGTTGTCAAAGCCGTCGTAGTTCGTTCAGTAAAGGGCGCCCGTCGTAAGGACGGTTCTTATATTAGATTTGATGAGAATGCAGCGGTTATCATCAAGGATGACAAGACTCCAAGAGGAACCCGTATCTTTGGACCAGTAGCTCGTGAGCTTCGGGAGAAGCAGTTCATGAAGATTGTTTCTCTGGCTCCAGAAGTATTATAGGAGGAACGAAGATGGCAAGTATGAAGATCAAAAAGGGCGATATGGTCAAGGTTATCGCCGGTAAGGATAAGGACAAAGAGGGCAAGGTAATTGCCGTAAACAGAAAGAACAGCACGGTTCTTGTTGAGGGGATCAACATGGTTACGAAGCATGCAAAGCCGAGCATGACGAACCAGCAGGGCGGTATCATCCACCAGGAGGGACCGATCCATATCTCTAATGTTATGTATCTGCACAAGGGTCAGGCAACCCGCGTGGGCTTTAAGATGGACGGCGACAGGAAGGTGCGTTTTGCAAAGTCAACAGGCGATGCGATCGACTGATGGAAGGGAGGAGGACAATACATTGAGCAGACTTAGAGAACAGTACGAGAACGAGATCAAGGATGCAATGATCAAAAAGTTCGGATACAAAAACACAATGGAGATTCCAAAGCTCGACAAGATTGTGGTGAACATGGGTGTTGGCGAGGCGAAGGAGAATGCAAAGGTTCTTGAGGCGGCGGTGAAGGACATGGAGATCATTACCGGACAGAAGGCGGTTGTGACAAAGGCAAAGCACGCTATCGCTAACTTTAAGATCCGTGACAACATGCCGATCGGCTGCAAGGTGACATTGCGCGGGGAGAAGATGTATGAGTTTGCCGACCGCCTGATCAATCTGGCGCTTCCGCGTGTGCGCGACTTCAGAGGTGTGAACCCGAATGCTTTTGACGGACGCGGCAACTATGCACTCGGTATCAGGGAGCAGATTATTTTTC
>CATJJD010000332.1 GCA_949740385.1 uncultured Lachnospiraceae bacterium | reverse complement strand
GAGGGGCGGTCCAGGTATGCTAAGAAACAGGAGGACAACAACAATGCAATGGTATCCCACAAAACCGGAAATCCGCACCATGGCCGGCAGAATCGCCCGGTGTCTCGTCCTCTCGATGGCCCCGTCAAACAGAAGTATCATGGACGGCAGTATCGTCACGCAGCCGATCACGCCGAAGACCACGCCCTTCGCCATCACAATTCCAAGGTCCATGCCAAGGGTAAAGCTCATAAAGCACAGCGCCACAAAGCCTGCCACCGTGGTGACGGAGCTTCCCACAACCGACGTGACGGTGTTGGAAATCGCGTGGGCCATCGCCCGCTCTTTGTCCCCGCCGTACCGCAGCTGCTGCTCCTGATAGCTGTGCCAGAGGAAAATCGAGTAGTCCATCGTAACCCCCAGCTGCAGCACCGCCGCCAGCGCCTGGGTCACATAGGAAATCTCCCCCTTCACAAAATTCGTTCCAAGATTGTATATAATGGCCATTCCGATGCTCAGCAGAAACAAAAACGGCGCCAGCACGGAATCCATCGTAAGGGACAGCACAAGAAGGGAGAGGGCCACCGCGATGAGCACATATATTTTCGTCTCCCGCTCCGACAGCTTCCTTATGTCGTTGATCACCGCCGCCATGCCGCTGACAAAGCACTGATCCCCCGCCATGTCCGTGATCTCATCGATAGCCGCCATCGTGCCGTCCGCCGCCATGGACTCGTCGTAGAGCACCGCCATAAGCTGGCTGTCCGCATCCGCGTTGTTGAAGAACTCGTAGATGCTCTCTGGCAGCGCACTGCGGGGAATGGCGCCGTCCCCAAGAGCGCCGTACCAGATCACCCGCTTTACGTGGGGTACCGCCTCCATCTGATCCGCAAGCCGCTTAAGGTCCTTATCCGCCATCCCCTCCGTCACCACGAGGGAGAAGGCTCCGGTCCCAAACTCATCCAGCAGAATGCTCTGCCCCTCCATCGTCTCAATCTCCCCCGGCAGGTAGGAGAGAATGTCGTAGTTGACTCTCGTATTCACGTACCCGATGCCGGCGGGAATCAAGAGCGCCGCCGCAAGGATCAGTATCGGAATCCGCAGGCGGACAACGCCTTTTCCAAACTTAATCATTTCACACCACACCTTTCTGTCTCGTTCCACCACATCTGTTTTCAAAAAGGAGTATATAATAAAAGACCGGATATGAGAATATCCAATCTTTTTGTCCTGTATATTTCAAATATACAATATGTTCTGTTTGTATAGCAGCGCCTACAGATCACGGAAACTGTATGCCGCTACAGCTCCTGCAGTATCTCCTCCATCGAGCGCGTGATCATGTACCGGTACGCGCCGGCCATCTCCTGCGGACTGTAGGGCATTCCCTGCAGCACCCAGTTTTCCGTGATAAAACACATGGACTGGGCATAGTAGGCCGCCACCACGTCCGGCGTAAGCCACCGGTACCTGGGCGTCTTTCCGCTCATGCGCTCGCTGATCAGCTCCAGCAGCACCTTCTTCACGCTCCGCCTTGCAATCTCATGAAAGGTCACGGGCCCCTCCATGCGCACCACCCGGGTGTAAAAGTCCCGCTCCTTTTCAATGTTGGTAAAGAGAAGCACCATGGCCGCCTCCGTCATGTCATTTTCCAGCAGCGGAAAAATCGGCGCAAGCAGCTCCGTAGCGATCACCCACTCCAGCAGCTCGTACTTGTCCTGAAAATGATTGTAAAACGTCGGGCGGATCACTCCCGCCTCATCTGTGATGTCCCTTATCGTAATCTTCTCCATCGGACGGACGGACGCCAGCTTCTTAAAGCTCTTTGCCAGCTTCCGGTCAATCTCACCTCTCACCTGCATCGCACCCTCTTGTCACCCGTCCCTTACAGATCGCCAGGCAAACTGTCGACCGGGTACTGCTCCTCATAAAAATCGTTGATATTATTATAAAAACTGTCGTAGATGTCGTCCGCGCTCATGTCCTTCAGGTTCACGGCCAGGCCGATCCACATGACGGTGCCGAGCACAATGGACACGCAGGCCGTCACAATGCCGGAAACCGCAAAGCCCTTTCTGCGGTTTCGCAGCATCTGCAGCACCCCGAAAATCACCGCAAGAACCGCGGTGATATAATTCACACAGCACCCAAACAGAAACACCGACACGACGCCGAGAACCAGCGACGCCACGCCAAAGCCGATCCCGTCCCCCTTCGGGGGCTTCCCATACGGCTGCTGTGCGCCCCAATCCTCATCTCTGTTCCACTCTTCACTCATATATACTCCCTGTTTTCGTAAAATATCTGCAGCTACTGCATATATTATAGTAGATCCCCCCGTGGGTGTAAAGCCCAACTTCCCTTTTACAGATATTGAAAGGCAGTAAAAAATTAACAAATTCCGTAAAAATAAATTGATTTCCAGAAAAATAGGGTATAGAATAACAATAGGAGAGACGACATATAATATAGAAAGGAGTGATGAAATGTCATTGTCAAATTTCTGGAATACCGGCAGTGCGCTGAACAGCTCAAACAACTCGAACAATCTCTACGGCCTGTTCTGCGATAACGCTGCGATCAAGAACGGCTCCTACAAAAGGCTGCTCAGATCCTACTACGGTTCTCCTGTTAAGACCTCCGGCTCTTCCGCTTCCGGAAAGTCCGACCGGTCCGAGACCGTTTTGGATAAGCTGCTTCGGGAAAAGAAGTACCCTTCCGTTTCCGAGAAGACGAAGGAAGTAAACGCAAAGCTCACCAAAGGCTTAAACAGCCTGGGCTCTTCCGTCGGCAAGCTGCAGAACGAGAGCACCTTCGAGGATACCGAAAACGGCACCTCCGCAAAGGATAAGGTTGTCTCTGCGGTGAAGGATTTTGTGACCAGCTACAACGATGTTGTCACGGCGTCCAAGAGCTCTTCCATGACGAGCAAGACGGCCTACGTGGCAAACATGATGACCGCCACATCCAAACACGAAAATCAGCTTAAGGAGATCGGCATCTCCCTCAACCGGGACGGAACGCTCCAGCTCGACCAAAACAAGCTGAAGGCGGCCGACATCTCCAAAGTGAAGGATCTCTTCTCCGCGGACAACGCGCAGAGCTACGGCTCCGTCATCGCATCCCGCATCCGGTTTGCCGGCACATCCTCAACGGGATCTGTTTCGGGAACCACGACGGACACCGACTCAAAGAAGGATACCGGCACGAGCGCTTCCGCGCTCAAGGCGGACGGGGAGGCTCTCGCATCCTCCGAGCTCTTTGCAAAGATCAAAGACAAGGACGGCGAGGAGACTTTCGATGTGGCAAAGATCCTCTCCACAGCCAAAAGCTTCGTGAGCAACTACAACAAAATGTTTGACGCTGCCGAGTCCAGCTCCAACTCCGGAGTTGTGGCAAATCTGTCCTACATACGCGAAAAGACCGCCGACAGCGAGGACAGCCTTGCGAAGTTCGGCATCAGCGTGGACAAAAAGGGACGGCTTACGCTGAACGAGGACACCTTTAAGAAAGCCGACATGGCAGAGGTTCAGAAGTTCTTCAAGAATTACGGCTCCTATGTGGCAAGCAACGCGTCCCGCGTGAACGACTACATGACGACCAATGCCAACGCCGCCAACGGCTACAACGCAAGGGCCGGCTACAATCTGCCTCACACATCCGACTACACCACATCCATCTGACGGCAGGTCGTTTGCGGTTCGGCAATGAAATGAATTAATCAGACATGGAAAAAATGCGCAGGCTGTATCACAGGCCTGCGCATTGTGCATTTTCCGTAAATTCCTCCAGGGTCAGCCCCTTCTCCTCCATAAACCCTGCCGCGTCCCGCCCCACATAGCGGAAATGCCAAGGCTCGTAGGTGATTCCCGTCACATCCTCCTTATCCGCCGGATACCGCAGTATAAATCCGAATTCGCTGCAGTGCTCCACAAGCCAGCGGTTGCCCGGCTCGTCGGCCTGCGTCCCGTCCATCTCCATATTGCCGGAGCAGAGAATATCAAAGGACAGCCCGGTCTCGTGCTCGCTGTGCCCCGCCGGAAGCTTCTCCCGCAGAACCCGCTCCATCGCCTCCTCGTAGCTCATGCCGTCTCTCATCCGGCTTCGCACGTCCTCGTCGATCAGCTCCTGCTGCCGTTCACTGCTGCGATAGCCCGAAGCGATCCAGAACTCATATCCCGCGTTTCGCCCCGCCGCAAGCATCTCCACCAGATCGTCGTAGACGGCGGACGCCGCCTGCAGCCTGCCGCTGCATATGTATCGAAGATCGGGGTCATAGTCCCGGGACAGCCCGTGGTCCTTGTTTGCGATAACAAGAAGCGCCGGATTTTCCTCCAGCAGCCTTTTGCATGTGCTGCGGTCCTCTTCGGAGAGAAGCTTTGTCTGCTGCGGTTCATCCTCCTGCGTATCAGCCGTCCCGCGGCCCAAAGCAGCCGGAATCGCCGGCCCTTTGATCCCGCCGTACACCACCTGCGTCCCCGCGGCCGCCCCGAATATCCAGTACGCCACCGAAGCAATCCCCACAATCCCGAAAATCCCCCATATGCCAAGAACCGTATACCAGATCAGCCGGATTCTCCTCTCCCGCCGCAGCCGCCGGCTTTTACGCTTTCTTCTCTCTGCTGCATCCATCTCACATTCCTCCTGCCGTAATTATATTCTGTACGCCTATTATGGCCGACAGCTGTATCGCAGATATTACAAAACTGTATCCGTTTTGTAATATCTGCGGACTGCCCTCACAGCCCCTGAAACTGCCAGTAAACGCCCCAGCCCTCCTCCCAGTAGCCGTACTGGCTTACGGTCAGTGTCAGCGTGTTGCCGGACTTAAGCTGCAGATAAATCCACACCTCTGCCTCTCCCTTTTTCGAGGAATCAAAGAGCGCGCTCTCCGCAATTTCACAGTGTACGTCCGTCCCCTCTCCCGCATCCGAAAGCTCCCAGTATTCTGCCCAGTCCTGCGCGATGGCTGCGCTGCCGTATCCCCTGTACTGTATATACCAGTCGTCCCACCGCACCCGGTCCGTCTGCTCATGGGGCTCCTGATACGCCGCAAAGCTGTAGATTTTCCGAAACTCCTTGTCCATCCGCATCTGCATCGACCCGTGATCCGTGACAAATTCCAGCTCCCACAGACCGATATTTCCCAGCCGGTCGGCCCCGCCCGCGCTCTCCCCGCCGTCCGTTATAGCGTAGAGCTCACAGTACGTGCGGCTGCTCAGACGATGTATGACGATCTCCTCCGGCAGAAGTCCCGCCTGATAAAGCCGGAGAACCTCCTCCTTCGCGCTCTGCACAAGCTCCTCGTCCGACACGTTTTTCGTCCGCTCCCGCACCTCCAGAGAGAAGGTCTGACCGCCCGCAGTCTTTCGCGCCGCAATCGCGTCCAGCTTCTCCTCGAAGGAATCGTAGTAGCGGATCTCGTAAGGCTCGCAGGGCATGTCCGCAAAGGCTGTCTGACCGAAAATCTGCTCCTCGTACCATTCCTCCACGGTTTTGGGCACATACAGCGCCGCCGAGACGCACAGCGCAAGAAACAGAAACACCGCCCCCGTCCCCAGGGCCCTTCTTACTCTACTCATCCCCATTCCTTTCGTCTGCACCGTCCAGCGGCAAATATACCGACACCCTTGTCCCCTCCCCGAGCCTGCTCTCAATCCTCCACTCTCCGCCGTGGGCCTCCACGATCCGGCCGCATATCGCCATCCCGAGCCCCGCTCCGCCCTCCTTGCCTGCTCTCGACTTGTCCACCATATAGAACGCCTCCGTGATCCGGTCCAGCTCGTTTTCCGGGATGCCCTGCCCGTCGTCCTCCACCCGAATCCGGTACCGCTTCCCGTCCTCCTCCACGCGCCCGCTCACCCGGATCCTGCCCCCCTTTTTGCAGGCCTTTCGGCTGTTGTCCACAAGATTGCCGCACAGCGACAGCAGCAGATCCATGTCGCCCCACAGCACGGCAGGCTCCAGCCGGATGCAAAAGTCGATGTTTTTTTCGGCCAGCCGCACCCCCGCGTACTTTTCCAGAAGCCGGGACAGCCGCTTTGTCTCCACCCGCTGTCTCTCGGCCCCCAGCTTTCCGACCCGTATCAGCTCCATCATCTTTCGGGAGAGCCGCTCAATGCGCCTGCCCTCCTGATACACATAGTCCGCCGCCAGTCTCCGGTCCTCCTCGTCAAGCTCCATGGTCCGCAGCATCTGCGAGTACCCGATAATCGAGGTCAGAGGCGTCTTCAGCTCGTGGGCAAAGGCTCCCGTAAATTCCTCCTGCCGCCTGGCATGTTCCTCGAGCGCGCGGATGTTTGACTCCAGCCGGTCCGCCATCCCGTTGAAATCCCGCATAAGAGCCGTGATCTCGTCGTTTCCCCGCACCTTCACCCGGCGCCCGTATGCGCCCTCCGAGAAATCCCGGGCCGCAAGGGAGAGCTTTCGCACCGGCGCCGTAAAGCCCGCGGCAAACACCGAGGTGAGCACCACCGCAAGCAGCGCGAGGGTTAAAAGCGTCGTCCGGTAGTTCCGGTAATCCTCCTCCCAGCGGTCGTAAATATCCTGTATATCCCGCCGCACCTCCAGATAGTACTCCTGCCCCAGACAGTCGATGCGCGCCATGGCAACCATCGCGCGCCCGTCATTTTCCCGGACAAGCCGCCAGACGCACCGGGAGCGGTTTTTCACCGGCTCCTTTACCGAGAGCATATCAAACAGCTCCCCCGCCCTGCGGCCCGCCGGGTATACGGAAAGGCCCCCGGCATTGTAGACGCATATGGCGCTCCGGCCGTCGCTTGCATTGGCCGCCACCGACTCCGCCAGCCGGCCCACCGTCCGCTCGTCCACGGTGTAGCTCTCGGAAAGCCCCTCAATGGCCGCGAGAAACGCATACTGCAGCACCCTCATCTCCTCAATGCCGTTTTTCGTCTCCTTGTCCAGCGAGTGCTGCAGGGAGGACTGTAAAAGCACCGTGGCGAACACGGCGAAGGAGAGTATGATAATCACAAGCATACCGGACAATAGCTTCCAGAACAGCTTCATACCCTATGCCCTCTTTGTCCGAAACCGATACCCTACCTTGTACACCGATTCGATCTCCCGCTCCAGCCCCGCTTTTTTTCGAAGGCGCTGCACATGCAGATCCACCGTGCGGCTGTCCCCCAGCCAGGGGCCGTCCCACACCCGCTCATAGATCATCTCCCGGTAGAGCGCCACGTTGGGATTGCGCACAAAAAGTAAGAGGAGATCGAACTCCTTGTAGGTCAGGTCGATCTTTTTGCCGTCCCTTGTGACGCTGCGGGAGAGAATGTCGATGTGAAGCCCGCACACCGTAAGCTCCTGCTGCGCCCTGTTGCAGCGCCGCAGCACCGCGTCCACCCGGGCGAGAAGCTCCAGAATCTCAAAGGGCTTTGTGATGTAGTCCTCCGCCCCGAGCCTGAGCCCTCTCACCTTGTCCGGCGTGCTGTCCTTTGCCGTGATAAAGATCACCGGAATCTCCAGGCTCTTGGCGTACTCCAGAAGCTCGTAGCCGTCGATGCCCGGCAGCATAATATCAAACAGACACAGATCGTACATCCGCTCCTGCAGGCAGTCTGCCCCCGCCGTCCCGCTGTCCGCCACATGGCACTCATAGCCCGCGTTTTTCAGATTCATGCGGATTAAGCTGGCAATGGCCTCCTCATCCTCCACGATCAGTATCTTTATCATCTTTTCTCTCCTCGCATGTCCTGTCAAAAAATTGTCCCACACTATTCTGCACCCGGATTGTATCATAATTGCATCCGGCCGGACAAGACAAATCCGCAACATTTTTGCTGGTAAAATTCCGGGTTCATGTTATAATAGGTAAAAGATGATTCACAGAGGAAGGACAAACTGCAATGAGCACACTGAACCTGACCCTGCTCACCGATCTCTACGAGATGACCATGATGCAGGGCTACTTTAAAACCGGAAAGAAGGATGTCGCCGTGTTCGACGCTTTTTACCGCAAAAATCCCTGCGACGGCGGGTATGCCATATGCGCGGGGTTAGAGCAGGTCATCGACTATATCGAGAAGCTGCACTTTGACGAAGACGACATCGCTTACCTGAGAAGCCTTTGCATATTCGAGGAGGATTTTCTCTCGTACCTCTCAAAATTTCGCTTTTCCGGCGATATTTACGCCATCCCGGAGGGCAGTGTCATGTTCCCGCGCGAGCCGATGCTAAAGATTATCGCGCCCATTATGGAGGCGCAGCTGATCGAGACGGCCATCTTAAACATTGTCAACCACCAGAGCCTGATCGCCACGAAGGCCGCCCGGGTATGCTATGCCGCAAAGGGCGACAGCGTTATGGAATTCGGACTGAGACGGGCACAGGGACCGGATTCCGGCACTTACGGCGCAAGAGCCGCCATCATCGGCGGCTGCAGCGGAACCTCAAACGTTCTGGCCGGGCAGCTCTTTGACGTGCCGGCTCTCGGAACCCACGCCCACAGCTGGATTATGAGCTTTTCCGACGAGTACACCGCCTTCCGGGAATACGCAAGGCTCTACCCCGACGCCTGCACCCTTCTGGTGGACACCTACGACACACTGCGCTCCGGCGTCCCCAATGCGATCCGCGTCTTTGAGGAGATGAAACGGGAAGGCATCCGGCCTTTAAGCTACGGCATACGCATGGACAGCGGAGACCTGGCATACCTGTCGAAGAAGGCACGGCTGATGCTGGATGAGGCGGGCTTTACAGACGCTGTGATCTCCGCGTCCAACGACCTGGACGAGTACCTGATCGAGAGCTTAAAGCTGCAGGGCGCCGCCATCACCTCCTGGGGCGTGGGGACGAACCTGATCACCAGCAAGGACAACCCTTCCTTCGGCGGCGTCTACAAGCTGGCCGCAATGCAGGGGCCGGACGGCAGCTTTCTCCCGAAAATCAAGCTGTCCGAGAACGTGGAGAAGGTCACAAACCCGGGCAACAAGACCTTTTACCGCATCTACGACAACCGCACCGGAAAAATACGGGCGGATCTGATCTGTCTTGCGGACGAGACCTTCGACACCGGAGAGGATTTAAAGCTGTTTGACCCAAATGCGCCGTGGAAGAAGACACGCCTTCCGGCGGGCACCTACTCCATGCGGGAGATGCTCATTCCGGTCATCAAAAACGGAAAGGCCGTGTACCACTCCCCGTCCGTCATGGAAATCCGAAAGGTGTGCGAGAAAGAGAAGGAGACGCTCTGGGACGAGACCAGGCGCTTCACCAACCCCCACGAGATTCATGTGGACCTGTCCCGGAAGCTCTACGACATGAAGACGTCACTGCTTGAGGAGATGCATCACATAGAGGAGAGCGACTAAACGCCGCTCTCCTCCTTTTTTGTCCCCCAGAAGTCCACAGGCTCATAGTCCTGCAGCTTCGCGAGAAACCCTCTGTGCAGCAGCTCCTCCTGTATCATGTCAAGCGCCGCCTCGCTCTCCGCCTGCACGGTGTGATAGTGGTAGCCCGCTGTTACGTTTTTCAAAAGGCTGGACTTGCCGCCCTCCAGGGTGCTCAGATAGCTGCGCACCTGGGCGCGGGAGCGGATGTCCATTGAGGCCCGCACGACGCCGTACACCTTGTGGTACACAAACACGTCGGCAATCACGCCCCCTGAGTCAACGATGCAGTTCAGCTCCTCCTCCACCTGATCGTCCCCGTGGATGACCTTGAACACCCGGCTGACCTCCTGCTTTCCGGTGACGAGATAGCCCCGGTTGGTGGAGAGGATGTCAACGCCGTTTGCCCGCAGCAGCGCGATATCCTGCACGATCACCTGGCGGCTCACCGCAAGCTCCTTCGCCAGTGCAACGCCCGGAATGGGCCCCCTGCCCTCCGACAGCATCTGTCTGATTTTTCTGCGTCTTGTCTCCCCGTTCATCCGCTCCTCTTCCTTTCTGCCTGAAATGCTCCCGCTGTCCGCCTCAACAATCCCTTTCCAGCGGCCGCAGATTTTTGAGTGAAATGTCCAGTATCGGCGCGGAGTGGGTCAGGGCTCCGCTGGAGATAAAGTCCACGCCGGCTTTCGCAAGCCCCGCGATATTTTCCGCCGTCACGTTGCCCGACACTTCAATCTCTGCCCTGCCGTCTATGTAGCCGACAGCCTCCTTTATCTCCTCCGGGCCCATATTATCCAGCATAATAATGTCCGCGCCGGCTTCCACCGCCTCCTTTACCATGTCAAGGTTCTCCACCTCAACCTCGATCTTTCGGACAAAGGGCGCGTAGTCCTTTGCGGCCTTTACCGCGGCCGCAACGCCTCCCGCCGCCCCGATATGGTTGTCCTTAAGGAGCACCCCGTCGGAGAGATTGCAGCGGTGGTTGTGACCCCCGCCCACCCGCACGGCGTACTTCTCGAATATCCGGTTGTTGGGCGTGGTCTTTCTCGTGTCCAAAAGCTTCGTCCTTGTTCCCTCCAGAAGGGCCGAAACGCTTCGGGTATAGCTTGCGATGCCGCTCATGCGCTGCAGATAGTTTAAGGCGGTGCGCTCTCCGCTTAAAATCGTGCGGATGCCTCCCCGGACCCGCGCTATAAGCTGTCCCTTTTTCACCGCGTCGCCGTCCCTCACGTAAAGCTCCACCTCGGTTTTGTCGTCCAGCAGATGAAACACCCGCTCAAACACCTGCAGCCCGCAGATGATTCCGTCCTCCTTGCAGATCAGCTCCGCCTCTCCCGGTCTCTCCTCTGGCATAACGCTGTTGGTGCTGACATCCTCGCTCGTAATGTCCTCTCTCAGTGCCCCCATAATCAGCGGGTCCACATGCAGTTTCAAAGTTGCCTGATCATACATACCATACTCTCCTTTGCTCTGTCGATGCGCGCGGTCTGTCAGCCGCACATGTGAAGCGCCGCCCGCTTCGCAAACACCAGGCTCTCCAGCAGGGAATTGCTGGCCAGCCGGTTTCTGCCGTGCACGCCGTTGCAGGCGGTCTCCCCCACCGCGTAGAGACGCTCCAGGGATGTTCTGCCGTCGTGGTCCACCCGGATTCCCCCCATAAAATAGTGCTGGGCCGGGACAACCGGAATGCACTCCCTCGTCACGTCGTAGCCCTTTTTTCTGCAGTGCTCCACGATATTCGGGAAATGGGTGACAAGCTCCTTTCGGTCGATGGGCCTTAAATCCTCCCACACATGGTCCGTGCCGTCCTTTTCCATCCGGTCGTATATCGCAGCCGTCAGAAGATCCCGGGGGAGCAGCTCGTCCACAAAGCGCTCCCCGTTTTTGTCGTACAGAAGCGCTCCCTCGCCCCGCACCGACTCCGAGATCAGGAAGCTGCGCTCCTCGCTCCCCGGCGTATAGAGCGTGGTCGGGTGAATCTGCACATAGCCCATGTCCCGAAGCCCCAGGTTGTGCCGCACGGCGATGGCCAGCGCATCCCCCGTCAGGTGCCGGAAGTTGGTGGAATGGCGGTACAGCCCGCCGACGCCGCCTGTGGCAAGGACGACGGCCTTCGCCTCCACAGACTCCATGGCTCCCTCCGGCGTGCGGACGACTGCCCCCTGGCAGCGCCCGTCCTCTTCCCTGATGTCCATCAGCGTCGTGTACTCCAGCAGCCGGACGTTGGCAAGCTCCAGAACCCTGGCCAGCAGCCGGTCCGTGATCTCCTTTCCGGTTATGTCCTCATGATAAATGATGCGCTTCCCCGAGTGGGCCCCCTCCTTTGTGAAGGCGAGTTTTCCCTGCCCGTCCCTGGCAAAATCCACGCCGCAGGCCAGCAGATCCTGTACCACGGCGGGTGAGGAGCGGATCATAATGTCCACCGACTCCCTGTCGTTCTCGTAGTGGCCCGCCTTTAAGGTGTCCTCGAAATAGCTGTCGTAGTCTCCGTCGTCCTTTAACATGCACATGCCGCCCTGGGCCAGGTAGGAGTCGCTGCTCCTTGCGTCGAGCTTCGTCACGATTGTCACCTGCAGCTTCCGGGGAAGCTGCAGCGCACAGTAGAGCCCGGCGCAGCCGCTTCCCGCAATCAGAATATCCGTTTTCATCCTGTCACACTTTCCCGACAGAAGCCTGCGGGCGCTGCCCGCGGCGGGATGTTCTCCCCTTTTCTGCCGTCTGACAAGAAGTATAGCACAGTTCTTTACATGTGACAAGACAGAAGATCAGTTAAATCCCACAACCTTCTGGCTCAGCCGATAGGCGGCCACCGAAATCTTTCTGCCGCCCTTTCCCGGCAGGTTCATGGCCTGCCCCATAATGCCCCGGCGCAGCCTGTGGAACAGTCCGATGTCCTTCTCTTTGATGTAGCGCCACAGCTCCCGCTTTTTCTCCAGATTCTCGGCGGTTCCGGAGCGGATTAGCATGATGGTGGAGACGACGGTGATAATCTCCAGGTAGTTGAACATATACTTGCGGCACCTGGGATTGGGCACCTTCCAGAGGTTCACGTCGTCGATCATGATTTTGTTCACCCGGATCTGCTGATCGATACGGCTGATCATGACCTTCTCGTTGACCGACTGGTCCTCTCTTCCGATATAGTACCGGTAGAAATCCACGTCCATATAGTACATGGTGCGCACATGGGGCAGCGGCTTGTACACATAGATGTTGTCCACGTAAAAGGTGTGCTTCGGAAGCTCCAGTCCGCACTCCCGCAGAAGCTTCGTGCGGTAGATCACGGAGTGCATCAGTATATAGTGCCCCTTGTAAAAGTGCCGCACGTCGCTCCAGGTGAACACGCAGTCCTTCGGGAAGCCGGTCTGGCGCATAACACGCTTATGCTTTGCCCCCTCCTTCTCGTACACATAGTTGGAAAGCAGCATATCAAGGGTCGTATCGCTGCCCGCAAATTCCCGCAGTTTGTCCAGAATCTGCATATAGGAGTCCCGGTCCACCCAGTCGTCGCTGTCCACCACCTTAAAAAAGAGTCCCGTGGCGTTTCGGATTCCGGCGTTCACCGCCTCCCCGTGCCCGCCGTTTTCCTGATGGATGGCCCGCACGATGCCCGGGTATTTCCGCTCGTATTCGTCGGCGATCTCCGCCGTGTTGTCCTTCGCGGATCCGTCGTCCACCACAAGTATCTCCACATCCTCTCCGCCGGGCAGTATGCTCTCAATGCAGTTTCGCATGTAGGCAGCGGAATTATAGCATGGTATTGCAAATGTCAGTAGCTTCATCTCTTCTCCTTTTTCGGTCTATTGCGCCGCCAGTCTGCGCGCCAGATCCATTGCCTTTCTGCACATGGCGTCGATATTGTAATATTTGTACTCCGCCAGTCTTCCCAGCAGGTGTAAATGCGAAAAGCGGTCGGTGAGCGCCCGGTACTTTTCGTACAGCCGCTCGTTCTCCTCCGCAAGAATGGCGTAGTAGGGAATCTCCCCCTCTGCCCCGGTGTAGGCGAAGGGGTACTCCCGCACGATCGTCGTGCCGCATGCGTCCCTCTGCCCCGTCAGAAACTTAAACTCGGTGATTCTTGTGAAGTCCTCGCTCACCGTGTAGTTGACTACGCTGTGATCCTGGAAGGATTCCTGATCCAGGTGCTCGAACCGAAAGTCCAGCGAACGGTACGGCAGACGCCCGAAGCGGCAGCCAAAGAGCTCGTCGACGGCCCCGGTGTACACCACGGCTCCCGCAAAGGGCTTTCCGCGAAACCGTATCTCTTCCCCGGAAAAATCCAGCAGGTCGGCGCAGTCCGTGTCCGTCATCACCTCAATGTTCTCATGGTCCAGCATCCGCTCGAACATCGGCGTGTAACCGTGCAGGGGCACGCCCTGGTAGACGTCCTTAAAATAACGGTTGTCCCTCGATATGACAACCGGCACCCGCCCGGTCACCTCCGGGCTTATCTCCTCCGGCTTCTGCCCCCACTGCTTCATTGTGTAGTACAGGAAAACATTCCGGTAGACATAATCCGCAATCTCCTGTATGTCGGGATCTTCATTCTCCCGAAGCCGCATAATGTTAACGCGGCTGCCCTCGCCGTAGGCGCCGATCAGCTTCTTCTCAATGCGGCTGGCCTTTTCCCCGTCAAAGATCAAGTGCAGCGTGTTCAGATTGAAGGGAATCGGAAGCAGCTGATCCCCCACCTTCGCCACAACCTCGTGCCCGAAATCATACCACTCGGTAAAGCGTGACAGAAAAGCGCGCACCTCATCGTCGTCGGTGTGGAAAATGTGCGGGCCGTACTCGTGAATCAGTATTCCGTGGTCGTCGGGTCTGTCGTAGCAGTTGCCGCCGATATGGCTCCGCCGCTCAGTCACAAGCACCCTTTTTCCGCCCTCCTCCGCCAGCACCCGCGCCGCCGCCGCACCCGCGATGCCCGCGCCGACTATGATACAATCATACATATTTTATTCTCCATTTCCTCTTATTCATCTGTTGTCTGCGTCTTATACCATTATACACATTTTCGGGGAACAGTCGAAGGGAATTTGATTAAAGTTTGATTAAAAATTCATTTAGAAATCCCCGAACCGTGTTCCGACACAGTTCGGGGATTCTTCCCTCTACATCTTTCCCATGAGCTCTTCCATCTCTTCCTTCGTCATATACTCCACGCCCGTAATATTGCGGTCTTTATCGCGGACCACCTGAATATTTACCTTTCCTTTCGGATTGATATGCATCCGCCAGCAGCGGCCGTCGGAAACCGGCCGCCGGTCCAGAAAGACTCTTACCAGGTCTCCCTTATAGTAGAGCTTGCCGTCCGCCTCCACAATTCCAAGGTATTCGTACTCGCTCCATTCCCAGTCGTCTTTATCCCCGTCATCCTTATCCTGGTCGTCCCAGTTCCAGTCGTCCTCATCCCAGTCCCAGTCGTCCTCATCCCAGTCCCAGTCCCAGTCGTCTTCATCCCAGTTCCAATCCCAGTCGCCCTCATCCCAGTCGTCCTCATCCCGGTGGGTCTCTCCCGCTTTCTGCTCCTCCACCGAAACAAAAAGCGGCCCGTAGTTGTTCAGAATAATGCGCGGCGTCTCATTTCCGATCCGACAGACCGAAGCCCAGCCCTCCGGCAGTTCAACCGGATACGGCCCGCAGCCGGTTGTGTCGAGATAAAGATTGTTCGGATATTCAAGGAACGTCAGCGTAATCGGCCCGCTGTCAACGTCCGCCTCAATATCCCCATTAATCCGGCCGGCCTCTATCGCAAGGGGCCCGTTGTCGATGTCGATCACGTAGCTGCCGCGGGAGATGTCGGTGTCCACGAGGGATACGCCGCCCTCCTTCGCCCTCACATGCACGCCGGCCCGAAAATCCTGCATGTACAAAACAGCCCTGTCCAGAGAAATGTCAAATTTTTCGTATTCCGCATCCGGCACATAAATGCGGACCACGTTACGGGGCTGATCGCCGAAGGATATGTTCTCACACTCCTCCGCCGTATTTTTGACGGTGATGTACATCATACCGTTCTCAGTCTTTTGGGTTGACAGACATTTTTTCGGGCTGTCCATATTCCGATAATCAAAAGAAACCTGCGCCCGGTCTGTGCGGACAATTTCCAGCCCCACAGGCCCCTCTCCGGTGACGGAAATGCCTTTAAACTTCACCTTCACGGGCTTTTTCGCCGATGCTGCGGCCTTTGTCCCCGCAGCCTCCCCATCCTTCGCGGACACCGGGTACACGCCGACGAAGGCGGCCCCCAGTATTACGCACACGGTCAGCACGGCCGTCAGAAACCGAACCGCCGCGGATTTTTTCCTGTAATTCATAATCGCACCCAACCTTTCTTTTAATAATTGTTTGCTGCCGCCAAGCGCCACCGAGCCTGCGTTCTTTCTGTACCTGCCGGCCGCCGCCATCGCATCCAGCAGCGTTCTCCCGTAGTCTGCGGCGCTTTCCGCTCCCGCCGCCTCAAGAACCGCCTCGTCGCAGGACAGCTCGCATGCCTTTGTGATCTCCCGGCTCATAACCCACACCAGGGGATTGAACCAGTGAACGCACACCGCAAGCTGCACAAGCCACTTGTAAATCATATCCCGTCTTCGAAAATGAATCAGCTCGTGCATCGCCACATAGCGAAAGCTTTCTTCGGAGAGCTGCGCGCAGGGCAGCACAATGCATGGGCGAAAAAATCCCGTCAGAAGCGGAGACGCCACAAGGGGATTCACCAGAAGCTCCACCGGTCTTTTTACGCCCGTCTGCTTTGCCGCATCCGCCAGTCTGTCAAGCATTTTCATGTCCGAAACCGGCGCCGCCCCCGCTTTTACATACCGGATAAAGCTCCGGTAGGCCGTCACCCGGCAGATCAGCACGGCGAATCCCACGGCCGGCCACAGCAGCCAGACATAACCCGAAAAATCGGCGGATTTCCCCGGCGGGGACTCAACGCTTACTTCCTCCGGCGCACTCTGCGGCTTTTCTCCCTGCGAAGCGGTCTCCGGCCGGCTCTCCCTGCGCGCATAAAAGCTCTGCAGCCGCAGTACTGCCGGCTCATATAATGCATTGTCCAGAGTGCGGTACGCCTCTCCCAACAGCGTCACCTTTGGGGCAAAGGGCAGCAGGAGCCGCACGATGACCGCAAGCCAGATGTAATACTGCCACTGTCTGCCGAGCCGGTTTCTCCAGAGCTGCTTTCCGAGAAGCAGCGCCAGTATCATCAGCCCGCCGGAAAGAGACGCTGACAGGAAAAGCTTTAGAACCGTGTTCATTGTCCGTCACGCCCCTTCTCCAGAAGTGCCCGCAGCTCTCCGTACTCCTCGTCCGTCAGCATATCCGCCTGGATCAGATTCACCACAAGTCCGCTCACGCTCCCCTCGTAGATTCTGTTCAGAAAGCTCCTGGTCTGCGCCGTCCGGTATTCCTCCTCGGTCACCAGGGCGGTGTATTCATTGCGGCGTCCGATTTTCTTCGCCCGCAGAAAATCCTTGCTCACGAGCCGCGACAGAAATACGATCAGCGTATTTTTCTGACACGGCCTGCCCCGCTTTTCCAGAGCCTCCATAATAACGGGAAACAGCGCCGGCTCCCCCGCCTGTTCCCATACAATCTTCATAATTTCAAGCTCCGCGTCGGACAGCTGCTGCATTTTCTCCTCCTTAATGTATAACATATTGTTGTCTATTTCAATATAACACCTTGTCGTACTTTTGTCAATGCCGAAAAAGGCAACACATTTTGTTCATATTTTATTTACAAAAATCTCATAAAGAAAACATACCAGCGTCACAATTACTGCGTATACTAAATACCATCAGATAAGCAATTAACTTTTTCTTTTTCATAAATCCTCGCACCCTTCGGGGCGCGAGGACCTCCCTAAACAGCAAGAGGATTTTTCTTTCTCATACTAATCTTTTTCATATAAAACCGATGCAGTAATGCATCGGTTTTCCTCTTTTTGTCCCTGTTTACTTCCGGCACGGTCAGCGAATCAGCACCGTTTTTCCTTCAAAGGCAAAGCCGTAGGCGAAAATGCGCTCTCTGGCAATCCCTCTGTCCATAAGCGTCTGATCATAGCGCTTTTTTCTGATCTGCAGCAGCGCAGCGTCCGCCGTGTCCGCAAGCGTCCTCTCCTCCTCCGGCTCCCGCACCTTAAATTCCAGAATAATCGCGGGCTCCAGAGGCCCCAGCGGCTCCAGCATCACATCGTACCTGCCGAAGCCGCTCTCCCGGTTCGAAGTGACACGGTAGCGGTCCGCCAGATCCACAAGAAGCCCCAGCACAAAGCCGTGATAAAACCGCTCCGGCTCGCTCTCCGACGGATGGTTTCCGCTGTCAAAATAGCTGAACGTGGCAAGAGCGACCTTATTCATATAAGTATTCATAAGCTTTCTGTCCCCCGCCAGCAGCGCCCGCACAAAGCCGTTATACTCCCCCTTCCACGCTCCCCGAAACCATCCCCGGATCATGGAAGTAAACATGAGCCGCACCTCAAAATTGGTCAGCGCCAGCTCGTACACCGGCATTCCAAAGCCCTGCAGCATCGGCTTATCGTCCACGGCAACCGCCTTCAGGTAGCCGGCGGCAAGCAGCAGACTGAATATTGCATCCGAGTCCTGATTTAAATGCTGCCAGACAATCTGCTCGTCTATCTCCGCAAATATATGCTCCCCCCTCATAAGAAGCTCAAAGCTGCGCTTCACCTCCGGCTCACTCTCCCGGATCAGCTTTCCCGCCAGACCGTTGGAGCTGGTATTCGCCCAGTAGGCGGCATATTTTCCGGTATCCAGAAAGTTCAGTATCGACCAGGGGTTGTAGATGTCCTTCCGGTCCCCGAAAACGAAGCCGTCATACCAGCGCTTCACCTCCGCCCGATCCCCGCGGCCCAGCTCATCCATCGCAGCAAATACTTCGGCCTCCGTGAATCCGAACGCATCCCCGTATTTCCCGACGGTGGTGGTGACCACTTCGAGATTGTTCAGATCCGAGAAAATACTCTCTTTGCTCATCCGCGTAATGCCCGTCATGATGCCGCGGCAAAGGTGCGGGTTCGTCTTGAATGCGGCGTTAAATATATTTCGCATAAAACCGACCAGCTCGTCCCAGAAGCCGTGCATGTACGCCTCCTGCATCGGCGTGTCGTACTCGTCCAGCAGAATAATCACTTTTTTCCCGTAACAGCGGCTCAGAAAGTCCGCCATACGATGAATTGCGAGAGAGGCCGTCACTTTGTCCATATCCGCGGATACCCGCCCGTAATATTCCAGCTCCTTCTCCCCCAGCAGACCGCTGGCCTTCAAAAACGCATTCTTCTCGTACAGGCTCACAAGAAGTTCGTTGATCTTCCTTTTCGCCGCCGCAAGGCTGTTCTCCTTCACGTTTGCAAACGTCAGGTCAATCACCGGAAAGGTGCCCTGCAGACTGCGGTATTTCTGCTCCTTCCAGACAGACAGCCCCTCAAACAGATCGCCCCGCCCGGCATAATCCGTTGAGAAAAAGCACGCCAGCATACTCATCGCCAGCGTCTTTCCGAACCGGCGCGGACGGGTAATCAACGTCACACTGTCCCCCGACTCCCACCACTCCTTTATAAAATGCGTCTTGTCCACATAAAAATAGTCATTGGTAATCAGCGTCTCAAAATCCTGTATCCCGATCGCCACCGTTCTCGCCATAAGCCGGCCCTCCTCTGCTTTCCTATATTATAGGTCATCCTCCGGCACCGAATCAATCACCAAATCCGAAATTTCCACGTTTGAAAATTAACGCCGCCTGTTGTATAATCAATAAAAAAAGGAGCGCAATCCCCCTATGGAAGTCCACGAGCTGTCATTTTATTCACAATTCAAATGTACGATGGGAGCCTGCCCGAACACCTGCTGCCGGGGCTGGCAGATCGTCTTCGACGACGGGACCGCCAGGAAATACAAAGAAGCGCCGGGCCTGTCCGGAATCCGCCTGCGGTCTGCCATCACCAAAAGAAACGGCATGACCATGTTCCGCCGCCGCAGGGGCTTCTGCCCGTTTTTCACAAAGGAGCGCACCTGCGGCGTGCAGCAGACACTGGGGGAGGACTACATGCCGGAAGTGTGCCGGATCTTTCCGAGACAGCGCGTCAACTACGGTGACTTTGCGGAGGAGACGCTGTTTCTCGCCTGCCCCGAGGCCGCAAGGCTGTTTCTCCGCAATCGAAACGCACTGTGCCTTCGCACGGTCAAAAGACCGGTGTCCTACGCCCGTCTGGGCACAAATGAGGACTCCGGCTTTCTGCGGGAGCTTATCCTTCTTCGGGAAATGCTGATCGAGCGCACAAAGGACACCCGGGCATCGCTTGCCGCAATCTCCGCGGAGCTTCTGACCTTCGCCGGCAGACTCCAGCAGCACTATATCCGGCAGGCAGGCGCACAGGCGGGCCTGTCAGATGCGGGGGAAGCCTCCGCTCTGCCGCTCCCGAAGCTCAGAGACTGCATCGGAAACGCCGGCCCCGATTTCATCATCCCCGCTGGGACGGCACACCGGATGATAACCGGCGGCTTTTACCACATCTTTCTGAAAAAGACCGCTCCGTTCCTCTACCGCATGTGCCGCATGTATTTCAGCGAGTACGGCCGCCTCACCGAATCGCAGGCACAGACCCATTCCGACAGGCTGCGGGCAGCGCTTCATGCCGGATTTCCGGAGGCGGACGCCATACTGCGGGGACATCTCGCCTACTACCTGCTGCTGGAATTTCTCTCCGCCTATGAGAACTACAGCTTTGTGCGGATTATCGCCGCCGGAATCATGCACACCCAGCTGCTGGAGCTGTTTCTCGCACTTTACTGGCAGAGCACAAAAAGCCTCTCCGAGGAGGAAATCATTCAGATCATCGCAGCTCTGGACCGCCGCGGCAGACACTGCGCCGAGGTGGAAGCCGCAATGTTTGAAGAGCTGTCGCCGTTTCTTCGGGGATGGATCGAGGGCTGACAGCCTTCACCCGTTTGCCAGAAGCAAAATGAACTCCCAAAAATACCTGCGAATGTTTTACGATTATCTAATTTTGCGGCACCTCAAACGCCTGGCTTCCCAGCACTATATTCATATACGCCGCATACCGCACAAACGCGCTCGGTATCGCGTAGCGCTCTTGCGCATCCTCCGCCTCGACAAACAAAAACGGCTCCCGCTTCGTCTGCTCCGGGTGAAACACCGTCTCCTCGATGAGCACCGCATACCCCTTCATATGCCACTCCACATGGGAAAAGACATGCTTTGCATCCGCCAGCGGCAGAATCCGAACGGGCACGTAGCCAAGCTCTCTGATATAGGAGAGTGCCTCCTCCCTGGACAGATGTCCCGCCCGATTCGGAAGCTCGTACAGGCCCGCCAGAAGTCCCTTCTTATCCCTTTTTCGAATGGCAACCCGGTCGCCGTCCCGTATGACAAAGACCGTCATCTCCTCGATTCTGCGGGCCCTCGCCCGGGATTTCACCGGAAGCTCCCCGATCCGGTCCCGGATTTTCGCCTCGCAGAACGCGCTCCAGGGGCACTCCCTGCAGCGGGGTGCGCCGTTCGGCACGCAGACCGTCGCGCCAAGCTCCATCAGCGCCTGATTAAACACCCGGGGAACCAGTATGTCCGACTCCTCCATAAGGGCCGCAAGCCGCTCCTGCATGTGCTTTCGCACCGGCTGCTTCATAATGTCCGAATCGTCCCCGCTCACCCGGGACAAAACCCGCAGCACGTTTCCGTCCACCGCAGGCACCGGCTTATTGTAGGCGATGGAGGCGATGGCCCCCGCAGTGTAGCTGCCGACGCCCTTAAGCTCCATCAGCCGGTCGTACTCCTCCGGTATGACGCCGCCGTACTCCTCCACAATCTGCCGCGCCGCCGCGTGCAGGTTGCGCACCCGGTTGTAGTAGCCCAGCCCCTCCCAGAGCTTCAGATACACATCCTCCGGGCACTCCGCCAGCGCCTTAACATCCGGAAGTCTTTGTATAAACCGCTCAAAATAGGGCTTTACCGCCTCCACTCTCGTCTGCTGCAGCATAATCTCCGAGATCCACACATAGTAGGCAATCGGCCGGCTGCGCCAGGGCAGCACTCTGGCGTTGCCCGCAAACCACTCCTGCAGCGGCGCAACCGTCCGGCTCAGATCAAAATCATCCAGCATTTCAGACTGCGCGCAGGAAATATGCGCAATACGGCGGCAGCTCGATTCCGCCGTCCGCCGAAAACTCCTCTCCGGAAATCAGATCGGTCACGGCGCCCGCCTGGAAGCTTGCGTAAAAGCTCTGTTCCATGGCATTGACGCAGACGAACACACGCTCTCCCTCCCACTCGCGGCAGAACACACACGCGCCGTTTGTGAGCACCGTGGATGTGAAATTGCCGTACTGCAGCGCCTTCGACTCCTTCTTCGCCTCCGCAAGCCTTGCAATCCAGTCGGTGAGCTCATTGTGCAGCGGCTTTTCGTAGGAGAGGCGAAGATTCGGGTCGCCGTCCGACTTGCTGCCCGTGGCCCCCCACTCACTGCCGTAGTACACGCACGGAATGCCCGGCATTCCGAAGGCAACCGCGTAAATCAGCGGCAGATGCTTCGGATTATTCAGTATGGAGGCCACCCGCGTCACATCATGGTTGTCCACAAAGGACAGAAGGTGCTTTCCCCGGTAGAGGGTCCACTGTTCCGGTCCGAACTGACGCAGGAGCGAGTGGTTGATCTCAAACATGTTCATCGAGTTAAAGCTCGAGTGCAGCCCCTTGTAGCACTCGTAGTTCGTCACCGAGTGGAGCATCTCGTCGTTCATAAACTGGTTGTAATCCCCGTGCAGCGTCTCCCCCAGCAGGAAAAAGTCCGGCTTTAGCTCAGTGCAGAAGCTCCGCAGACGGCGCATAAAGTCCCGGTCCAGACAGTACGCCACATCCAGCCTCAGCCCGTCGATATCAAACTCCTTCACCCAGCCGGAAATGGCGGAAAAAATGTGCTGCACAACGTCCTCATTGCGCAGATTCAGCTTCACCAGATCGTAGTTGCCCTCCCAGCCCTCATACCAGAGGCCGTCGTTGTAGTTGGAGTTGCCGCCGAAATCAATGCGGCCGAACCAGCTCACATACGGAGAGCTCTCGCGGTTTTTCAGCACATCCTGAAACGCCCAGAAGCCCCTCCCCACATGGTTGAACACGCCGTCCAGCACAACTCTTATGCCCTCCCCATGGAGATTTTCGCAGACCTTCGCAAAATCCTCGTTGGTTCCCAGCCGGGTGTCGATTTTCGTGTAATCCCTCGTATTGTAGCCGTGGGTGTCGGACTCAAACACCGGCGAAAAATAGATCGCGTTGGCTCCCACAGACTTCACATGGTCAATCCAGTCGTTCACCTTCTCAATCCGGTGCATCGGCACGCCGTCATTCTCAAACGGAGCTCCGCAAAAGCCCAACGGATATATCTGATAAAAAACACTCTCATATGCCCACATATTAAATCCTCCTGCTTTTTTCTGACATAATGGGATAATTATACCACATTTACCGGGCTGAATCAATTTTGTGTGCCGCCCAGTTTAAATTTTGTCATCTCCTGCTCCATCCCGGCGGACGCCACCGACAGATGCTCGATGCGGTTCGCCACATCCCGGATTCCGTGAAGCTGCTCGGTGAGAGCGCCGGACACCTGATCGGTCAGACTGGCCGTGTTGGCCGAAATGTCCCGGATACTCTCCACCGCACAGACGACGGAGCGGTTGCCCTCATGCATTTCTGCGATCAGCTCCTCCATGGCGCTCACGGACTCTCTCGTCTTCTCCGCCAGCACGCCAAAATCCGAGAAGGTTACCTCAACCCGCTCCATCGCCTGCTCCTGGCCTTTGAAGCCCGCGCGGATCTCCTCAATATTTGTCACCGAATCCGCTATGTTTTTGCACAGCTCCGCAATAATGTTCTCAATATCGGCAGTCGCGGCCGCAGAGTCCGCGGCCAGCTTTCCGATGGATTCCCCCCCAATCGAGAAGCCTCTCCCGTGTTCTCCCGCCCGCGCCGCCTCAATGGAAGCGTTCAGCGCAAGCAGCCCCGTCTGGGAAGAGATCTCGTCGATGGTGCTCAGGATTCCCGAAATTCTCCGGGACTGCCCCTCCAGCTTGCGGATCTTTTCAAAGGATTCCGACATGCCGAAAACCGCCGCCTCGCTCTGCCGCTTCAGCTCCGCCACGCCGGCCATCCCCTGCTCCCCCGACGCAAGGGTATTTTGCGCATCCGTAAGGAGAATACCGCTCTTTTCCTGCAGCTTACCGAAATTTTCCTCCATCCGGTTCGTCTGAGCCAGCACAGCCTCCACCTGCCCGTTCTGCTCCTTTGCCCCGTCAAGAATCTCAAGCACCGCCTGGTTGATGTCCGCCGCACTCTGGTCGATATGCTGCAGCAGTCCGGAGCTCTCCACCACCTGCCCGCTGATGGTTGTAATTCTTGTGAGAATCGCGGATATTTTCCCGGTCATCCGGTTAAAGCTTCTCGAGAGCGTTCCGATCTCTTTCTGGCTCGTCTCCTCCGCAAGAACCGTGAAATCCCCGTCCGACGCGTTTCGAATCAGATCGGTGATGGAGACAATGGGCCTTGTGAGCCTGCGCGCAAGCAGCGTGATCACAAGGATGGCCGCCGCAATCATCACAAGAGACAGCATCGCTGATATTGCAAACATCCGGTACACAACCGCCATGGCCGCCCGCTCCTCCCTGAGCGTGATGACCGACCAGGAATCGGACGCCCCGTTTAAAGGGACGGACGCATAGCTCACAAACCAGGATATGCCGTCATTTTTTATCCTGCGGCTTCCGGAATTTCCCGCCATCACGTCCGCAATAATCTCCTGTTAATCGTCGGAAATCTCGATGCGTTCCTCCTCCGTCACGATTCCGCCGGCGTCGTCCACAAGGGGCTTTCCCGCCTCATCCTTCACCGCCACAGTCTTTGTCAGCTGTTTGTAATTGTAAAGCTCCTCGATCTGGATGCTGTCCGGGTGGGCAACCACCACGCCCTCCCCGTCAATGACAAAGGAGTACTCCCCGTTTTCCATATCGGAAAATTCCTCGATCAGGCTCTGCAGATAGTCCAGCTTCAGATCCGCCGCAAAAATGCCGAGAAGCTCCCACTCCCGATACATCGGAAAGAAAATCGAAGCGCAGGGCATACCGGTATTCACCGAATAGTAGGATTTTGAAATAAACGCTCTCTGCTCCTCCATCGTCTGCACAAACCACCACCGGGTGGAACGGTCCGCAAGCTCCCCGGAGGAGCGCCCCGTCTGCATGCCGTCGGTTCCCTGAATGTAGAGCAGCTCCAGATAGGGATTGCGCGCTGCGCACGCCTCAAGAATCGGCGTCTGCACGCCGGTCTCCATCGTCAGAATGCTCGGATTGACCGCAAGCTCCTCCGTGATCCGGTACGCGCCGTCCAGAAAAGAAGCGATGTTCTCCGACACCAGAAGCGATCTGCCCCGGTCTCTGCTGCACACCTCTTCCTCATCGAGCCCCGGAATACGGCGGCGGTAAACACGGTAAGGCAGACAGCCATAGCGCAGACGATTCCGACAATCGGAAAAAGAAGCTGCTTAAAAATACTTTTTTTCATACCGGGATTCTCCTTTTTTCGGCGGATTTTATCTTTAATTTTCAGTATAACATATATGCGCGCCGATTTTAATGACAATTTTGTGCACAGAAAGGGCGATTTTGCAGATTTGCCGCGGCAGACAAAAAAAGCTCCGGGCACATGATTCCGCAGCTCATGTACCCGGGGCCTGTCATTCTCACCTATGTAATCAGAAGTCGGTCAGCTCCGCCGCACGCTTCTCAAGAAACGCGCCCATGCCTTCCTTCTTGTCGTGGGTATCGTTCACCACACCAAAGAGGTTCGCCTCCATCTCAACGGCATTCTTAATATCCATGTCGTAGCCGTTGTTGATGGCTGCCTTGGCAACCGATACTGCATAGCTTCCTTTGGAAATGATCTTTGCAGCCATCTTCTTAGCCGTATCAATCAGTTCCTCCTTCGCCACTACCTTGTTTACAAGGCCGATGCGGTATGCCTCGTTCGCATCGATATTGTCGCAGGTGAAGATGATCTCCTTTGCGCGTCCCATTCCAACCAGACGTGCAAGTCTCTGTGTGCCGCCGAAACCAGGGATAATTCCCAGACCGCACTCCGGCTGTCCGAAAACGGCATTGTCGGACGCGATGCGGATGTCGCAGCTCATCGCGATCTCACAGCCGCCGCCCAGCGCAAAGCCGTTGATTGCGGCGATCGTCACCTGACGCATGTTCTGCAGCTTAAAGAACGGCTCGGATGCGCGAATGCCGAATGCACGGGCCTCCGGCGCGGTGAAGTTCACCATCTCCGCAATGTCCGCCCCTGCCACAAAGGACTTGAACTCGTTGCCCTTCTTGTCTGCCCCGCCGGTAAGAATCACAGCCTTGATGTCGTCGTTCTTCTCAATCTCGCCAAGGCAGACATTCAGCTCGTCCAGTGTCTCGCTGTTAAGTGCGTTTAATGCCGCCGGTCTGGAGATCGCAAGAACGGCAATCCCGTCCGCTGCATCCAGTGTCAGGTTCTTAAAATCACTCATTGTAAAATACCTCCTATTCTTAATATGTACTT
>CATJJD010000331.1 GCA_949740385.1 uncultured Lachnospiraceae bacterium | reverse complement strand
GAATTGTTTTATCGCCTGGCTGATGAATTTAATATCTCGTTCAAACAAAGCTGGGTGATTGGGGAGGGTAAGGGTGTTGTCGATGTGGGAAAGAAGACTGGGTGCAGCACAATATTAATTTGCGATTACAACAGAGACTATGGACAGGATGGGACGGCGGTATCTTTGTCTGACGCGGTGAGAATGGTTCTCAGAAGCCGGGAAAATTAAGAACATTTCGTGATGTGAAAGAAAAGGGGGATAAACAAATGATGAAATTGCATGATACGCTCTATATCGTTATTCCTGCCTGTAATGAAGAGCGTAATATTAAATCGGTTATAGATGAATGGTATTCCGTGATTGATTCCATAGATGACCGGCCGAGAATTGTTGTTTCAAATGATGGAAGTATGGACAGGACAAAAGGGCTTGTTAAAGAAATATCCGATCTACGGATAAAGGTTCGGCTGCTGGCAAAGAAAAACGGCGGCCACGGATCAGCGGTGCTTCATGGATATAAATATGCGATAGAGAATAAAGCAGCATGGGTATTTCAGACGGATGCAGATGGTCAGACGTTTTCTGCGGATTTTGATGATTTCTGGAATTTGCGAAATCAATATGATGCAGTCTTGGGAATGAGAAGCAAGCGCGGAGACGGAAGATAGCTTTCGATTGCCAGTATGAGAATGCGTGAATTTTTCCGGAGTAATAAAGTTATTGTGGCTTATCTGTTTTTGGGAATCTGTACTACGTTTATTAATATTGGTATTTATTATGTCTGTACACATTTTCTGAATTTTTCTATGACAACCGGAACTGGCATTGCATGGGCAATCGCAGTGTTGTTTTCTTATTTTTCAAATAAAAGGTATGTGTTTCACAGTCAGACGAAAGAGAAGGGGACTGTTTTGCTGCAGATCTTCTCTTTTTTTGTTATGCGTCTGGGAACCGGAATATTTGACTGGCTTTTTATGTTCGTATTTGTGGAGCTGCTTTGTTTTCATGATATGATATGTAAAACGCTTTCAAATCTGATTGTGATCGTGTTAAATTTTGCAGCCAGTAAATTTGTGATATTTAAAGGATAATGTGACAGGCAAAAATTGTCTGAAATATATGGGTTTTGCGCTGCGGTGAGCCGGAGGCTGCAGCAGATCGTGTATGGCACATTGCATTTTTGAAGCCGCTTAACAGGAAATATTGTGAATCAGCAGAGAAGGAGAAGGGATTTATGAAAGGCATCATCTTAGCCGGAGGCTCCGGCACCCGTTTGTACCCGCTCACAACCGTAACCTCGAAACAACTGCTGCCGGTCTACGACAAGCCCATGATCTATTACCCGCTGTCCGTACTGATGGATGCCGGTATTCGGGACATTCTGATCATTTCAACACCGCAGGATGTCCCGCGTTTTCAGGAGCTGCTCGGTGACGGAGAACGATTTGGCATTCATCTGTGTTATGCCTCGCAGCCTTCACCTGACGGGCTGGCGCAGGCGTTTTTGATCGGCGAGGCGTTTCTGGGGAGAGATACGGTGGCGATGGTGCTGGGGGACAACATTTTTGTGGGGCATGGACTGCAAAAGAGGCTGTACGCTGCAGTGGAAAATGCACAGTCCGGCCGCGGCGCTACGATTTTTGGCTATTATGTGGATGATCCCCGGCGATTTGGCATTGTCGAGTTTGACAGACAGGGCAGAGCGATTTCGATCGAAGAAAAGCCTGCGAAACCAAAGGGCAATTATTGTGTGACCGGTCTTTATTTTTACGACAATCGTGTGGTGGAATATGCGAAAACGTTAAAACCTTCTGAAAGAGGAGAACTGGAAATTACAGATCTGAACCGTATTTATCTGGAAAAGGGCCGTCTGAAAGTGGAGCTTCTGGGACAGGGCTTCACATGGATGGACACCGGAACGCATGAGAGTCTTGCGGATGCGACTAATTTTGTTAAGACGGTGGAGCAGCATCAGCATCGAAAAATTGCATGTCTGGAAGAAATTGCCTATCGGAACGGCTGGATAACGGAGGAGGATGTGCTGGCTATCTATGAAGGTCTCAGAAAGAATCAGTATGGCCGGTATTTGAAGGATGTGCTTGACGGCAAATACATAGACCACCTTCGGTAAAGTCTGATTGCATGCTTGTGAAAAGATCAAAAGAGGCGGGGGCCAGAGTTATTATGAGAGGGTGTATGAAAACCGCAGAGAGAAATAAGATGAAATTTTTTGTGACAGGCGCCTGCGGCCAGCTGGAGCATGACATGATGGCGGAATTAAAAAAGCGCGGGATTGAGGCGGCAGGGTCGGATATTTTCGAAAAAGTCAGTACAGAAGCAGGAAAAATCATAGCGGGAGCTTCGACTTATATACCGCTTGACATTACGGATAAAGATGCGGTGGAACGGACTCTGCTGGAAATAGAACCGGACGCGGTCATTCACTGTGCCGCATGGACGGCGGTTGATCTTGCGGAGGAGGCTGACAGGAGAAAGCAGGTCTGGGACATCAATGTAGCCGGAACCAGGCATCTTGCAGATGCGTGTAAGATGTTGAGCTGCAAAATGACTTATATCAGCACGGATTATGTGTTTGACGGGCAGGGCGTCGATCCCTGGAAGCCGGAATGCAGACGCTACCATCCTCTGAATGTTTACGGACAGACAAAGCTGGAGGGGGAGCGGGCTGTTGCAGATACACTGGATAAATATTTTATTGTGCGGATTTCGTGGGCGTTTGGGCCCAGGGGGAACAATTTTGTAAAAACGATGATTCGTGCCGGAAGAACTCATGATCGGGTGTGTGTGGTCAATGATCAGATCGGTACGCCCACCTATACGCCGGATCTGGCCAGGCTTCTGGCAGATATGAACGAGACGGATAAGTACGGGTATTACCATGCGTCGAATGAGGGCGGATATATAAGCTGGTATGATTTTTGCTGTAATATCTATGAGCAGTGCGGGCTGGATGCGGAAGTGATCCCGGTGTCGTCAAAGGAGTACGGGCGAACAGGGGCAGTGCGCCCGGCAAACAGCAGGCTGGACAAAAGCAAGCTTGTGAAAGCGGGGTTTTGTCCGCTGCCGGACTGGCGGGATGCGGTCGAGAGGTATTTGAGAGATGCCGAAGGGCAGCATTTCGGCATCTGACCGGCGAAAGTGTTGTATATTCCACAATGAAACAGAAAATGAGAAGACCCCGACAGTGGTATATGCCCTGGCGGGGTTTTTTGTCGTGTGCCCGGCGGCGCACGTTTCCAATATGAAGAAAATCCATTCCACAATAAGTCCCTTTGATCGTTAGTGTTGTAAACGGACAGAAAATCGATTATAATAATTCCTGAATCCGTGAACATCGCCGCGAATATATGAGGCACG
>CATJJD010000330.1 GCA_949740385.1 uncultured Lachnospiraceae bacterium | reverse complement strand
TTTGTTTTCAGGCTTTGCAGGGCATTTGTCACGTGAAAGTGTAAAAGTCAGGCCAGATTTAGGTTCTGGTGGGAGACCGTGCAGGTTCAAGTCCTGTTGCCCGCACGACAGGGAGACCGGCAGAGCGGTCTTCCTTTTTTTTCGGGGAGCGGGGCTATTGCAGCACCTTTCGCTCATGGCTGAAGCGGTCGGGGCAGGACTCGTACTGCCCGTTGATCCAGTCCACGACGGCCTGCCTGCCCTCCTCGGAGAAGGGGGCGGTCATGTCCGCCATCGTGTCCGGGTCCGCCAGCTGAAAGATCAGAGGCCCGGGCCACACAAAGGCGTGAAAGACGGCGCCGCCGTCCTCCGGCGCTTCCCTGCGGATCAGAAAGCGCATACCGTTGATCCATCCGGTATAGTCTGCTTTTTTATAGTAGTTGAGATTGAGCACTTCGTCGACTGTCAGCATATATATTCCTCTTTTCGAATAAATATGTTGTTTTTTCCGCCGGCGCACACCCTTTGGGCGGATTGCACGGATCGGCGAAAAAAGCAATGTAAATATACCACAGAGGCGTGAAGGATTCAACAGAATTTATTGACAAATGCTGAATTTTATGTATAATAATATAAAGTGTTCGTGCGACACATACAGTTGTATTTTATGGGAAACATAGTTTTGAGAGCTGTGTGAGAGGGACGGTTGGTCAGTCAGGTTAGTCAGAAGTGCAGCGCACGGGAGTACGTTGGACTTCTTTTTCATTCTTTTGGTATTTAAAAAATTAATTTGGTAAAGTGCTGGTGCACTGCCGGAAAGAAGGGAAAGATCGCAATGAAATTTTCAGAGATGCCTTATAAGCGCATTGATATGAAGGAGGTCGAGGCTGCCTTCCGCGACATCATTGAGCGCACGAAAAATGCCTCCTCCGGCGAGGAGCAGTTCGAGATTCACAGAGAGTACTACCGCTTTATCGGGGACGTGGAGACGAACATGACCATTGCCTGTATCCGCCACGATATTGACACGACGGACGAGTTCTACGAGAAGGAGAACGATTTCTACGACGAGGTGATGCCGCTCATCCAGAATCTGGAAACGGAGTATTCCAGAGTGCTCTACGAGTCGCCGTACCGGGATGTGCTGGAGCAGAAGCTGGGCAGCGTGATGTTTAAGAATATCGAGCTGGCGTTAAAGTCCTTCGACGAGAAGCTGATTCCGTTAAGGCAGGAGGAAAACGCGCTGGGCAGCCGCTACTCCAAGCTGATTGCCACGGCGGAGATTCCGTTTGACGGCGAGGTGTACAACCTGTCGCTCATGACGAAGTTTACCACCAGCGAGGACCGGGAAACGAGAAAGCGCGCATGGCAGGCGCTGAGCGGGTATTTCCAGAAGGTTACAGGTGAAATCGACGAAATTTATGATAAGATGGTAAAGAATCGTACCGAGCAGGCGAAAATGCTCGGCTACGACAACTATATTGAGCTGGGCTACTACCGCATGCGCCGCAACTGCTACGACCGGAAGATGGTGGAAAATTTCCGCCGGCAGGTGAAGAAGTACTTTATTCCGTTTGTGAGCGAGCTGCACGAGCAGCGCAGAAAGGACATCGGCGTCGATGCGTTAAAGCACTATGACAACGGCGTCTACTTTAAGGAGGGCAATCCGAAGCCGACGGGCACGCCGGAGGAGATTCTTGCGGCGGGGCAGGCTATGTACCGGGAGCTCTCACCGGAGACGGCGGAGTTCTTTGATTTCATGCAGGAGAACGAGCTGTTTGACGTTCTCGGCAGAAAGACGAAGCGCCAGGGCGGCTATATGACATATCTGCCGAATTACAGATCGCCGTTTATCTTTGCCAACTTCAACGGCACAAGCGGCGATGTGGACGTGATCACCCACGAGTGCGGATATGCGTTCCAGGGCTATCTGCTGCGGGACGAGGAGATCCGGGAGTTCGCGGACATCACGATGGAGACGGCGGAGATCCACTCCATGTCGATGGAGTATTTCACCTACGGGTGGATGGACCGGTTCTTCGGCGCAGAAAGCGGCGATTACCTGAAGATGCACTTTGCGGATTCCGCGATTTTTGTACCTTACGGCTGTATGGTGGACGAGTTCCAGCATATCGTGTACGAAAGGCCGGAGATGACGCCGGCGGAGCGCAAGCAGGTGTGGGCAGACCTGGAGAAGGTGTACCGGCCGCACCTCGACTACGACAACGATCCGTTCTTTGCGGCGGGGGGCTTCTGGCAGAGACAGTCGCACATTTTCGGAGCGCCGTTCTATTATATCGACTACGTGCTGGCAAGCGTCTGCGCGATGCAGTTTAAGGTTATGATGGACGAGGACTACGACAGAGCCTGGAGCAATTATCTTAAGCTCTGCAACCTGTCGGCGCGGGACTTCTATGTGAATGTGATCAGGGAGGCCGGCCTTAAGGTGCCGTTTGAGGACGGCTGCATGGAGTCGCTTGTGGAGAAGCTTAAGAAGAAGGTTTCGCAGACTGCATGAGAAACCGGTATAAGGATGACTACCGGGAGACGTACCGGCTGAACGGGCGCGGGCAGAGAGTCAGAGAATACGAGTATGTGGGCAGGTTTTACGTGCTGCCCTTCGACGGGGAGCAAAAGCGGAAGACGGCGCGGGTCAACTTCCTGTATGCGGCCGGACTTACGGCGGTACAGGTTGCGGCGGGAATGCTGAATCCGGACAGCTCCCGGACATTCTGGATCGTGTATCCGTACCTGTTTCTCTATCTGCCGCTGTTTTACGCCTTCTTCGGTGTGTACGCCTACGCACAGGCGCCGGTGCGGATGCAGAGCGCACAGTACCACAACGGGCTGATGCGCATACGAAGGTCGTTTATGGGCGTTCTTGTGCTCTCTGCGGCCAACATCGCGGCGGACATTGTCTAAGA
>CATJJD010000329.1 GCA_949740385.1 uncultured Lachnospiraceae bacterium | reverse complement strand
GGAAGAAATTTTTCGAGAAGACCATGTACGCCGGCGTGAAGTACGGGACCATGAAGGAGGACATTCAAAGGGTGCTGGACGGGGGAAGGTTTGCGGTGATGCCCCTTGACATGTGCGGCGCAATCGCCATGAAGCGCCATTTTCCAACGGCCATCATCTACGTGGCAAGGGACAAGGAGTGCCTGATCAGAGACATTATCGAGGAGAGCTACCCGGTGGAGGAGAAGACCTTACGGATTCTTGCCATCGACGCGGAGAAGCGGAACCGGCAGATCTGCGATTTCGTGGTGGACAACAACGACGGCAGGGGCGCAGAGCACATAAGCCGTCTGGTGGACGCGGGAGAGCGGACAGGCTGAGTTTTCGGGCGGGGGAGATTGATAAAAAATTGTCAGAATGTTTTTTAAAAATACAGTCAAAGACATTGAATTTACCGGAAAATCAGTATAAAATGTCCGTAGATGTATCGAATATTTGTAAAAGGAGACGATGAACTATGTTTGGTTTTGGACAGTTGATTGAAATTCTGAAGAAGAGTCCGAAAAAGATTGTGTTTACGGAAGGGAGCGACCCGCGCATTTTAGAGGCGGCTTCCCGGCTTCTGGCGAGCTATTTCCTTCATCCGATTCTTGTGGGGGAAGAGGATGACATATATGCGGCGGCGGAGGAGAGCGGCTTTAACATCCGCGGCGCGGAGATTATGAGCCCGAAGAATTTTGACCGCATGGACGAGATGGTGGAGATGTTCTGCGAGCTGAGAAAGGGCAAGGGAGTGACGCCGGAGCAGGCGAGAGGCGTGCTCTCCCAGAACAACTATTTCGGCACGATGCTCGTAAAGATGGGAATTGCGGACGCGCTTCTCGGCGGCGCAACCTACTCCACGGCGGACACGGTGCGCCCTGCGCTGCAGCTGATCAAGACAAAGCCGGAAAACACGATCGTATCTTCCTGCTTCATTCTCGTGCGCCCGTCGGCTACCGGTGAGAACGAGGTGCTGGCCATGGCGGACTGCGCCATCAACATTCACCCGACGGAGGACGAGCTTGTGGAGATCGCCGGCGAGTCGGCCGCATGTGCGAAGATATTCGGCGTTGACCCGAAGCTGGCGTTTTTGAGTTACTCCACACTGGGCTCCGGCAAGGGCGAGGACGTGGACAAGATGCGTAACGCGGCGGCGAAGGCGAAGGCGAAGTACCCGGATCTGCCGATCGAGGGCGAGATCCAGTTTGACGCGGCGGTTGCACCGCGCGTTGCCCGCACCAAGTGCCCGGATTCCGAGGTGGCGGGACATGCCAACACCTTTATATTCCCGGACATCAGCTCCGGCAATATCGGCTACAAGATCGCCCAGCGTCTCGGAAACTTTGAGGCCTACGGCCCGATCCTTCTCGGCCTTAACGCGCCGATCAACGACCTGTCCCGCGGCTGCAACGCCTCGGAGGTTTACTCCATGGCAATTATCACAGCAGCGCTGGCATAGATTTTATTTGTTGTCATTTCAATATAAGAAGCGTATAATAGGGGACACGGCGATGCCGTGTCCCCTGTTGTGCGGGAGGATACGGAGACGGAAGACACGGCAGTGCGTGCCCCCCTGCCGGCAGGGGGAGAAGACAGAAGACAAATACGGGAGAATAGAAGATGCAGTCCAGCAATACGTTGACGGAGGGTTCCATTCCGAAAAAAATATTTATGTTTGCCATTCCGATGTTTCTCGGAAATCTTTTTCAGCAGCTCTACAACGTGGCGGATTCGCTCGTTGTGGGCAATTTTCTCGACAAGACGGCCCTTGCGGCAGTCACCTCCACCGGGAGCCTGATCTTTCTGATCGTCGGGTTTTTCAGCGGGACGGCCATGGGAGCAGGCGTCGTCATCGCCCGCTATTTCGGGGCGAAGGATTTTGAGCGGGTGAAAAGAGCCGTCCACACGGATCTGGCCTTCGGCGTGGCCTGCGGCCTTGTGATGACCGTTGTGGGCATTTTATTTGCGCCCCAGATTTTAAAGCTTATGGGGACGCCGGAGGATGTGTTCGTGCAGGCGGTGGGCTATATCCGGGTTTATTTTGCCGGATCTCTGACCATCGTTCTCTACAATGTGTGCATGGGCATTCTTCAGGCGGTGGGAGACAGCAGACATCCGCTTTACTACCTGATTTTTTCATCCGTTGTGAATATCCTTCTGGATCTCCTTTTCAACGGCGTTATGCGGCTTGGTGTTGCCTGGGCGGCCTTTGCCACGATTATATCCCAGCTTTTGTCGGTGGTCTTATGTATGCGGCGGCTTATGCGGGCCTCTGACGTGTACCAGGTGTCTCTGCGAAAAATCCGTTTTGACATGCCGCTTCTTCGGCAGATCGTGAATATCGGACTGCCGTCCGGCCTGCAGAATTCCGTGATTTCCATCGCAAATGTGGTTGTGCAGTCAAATATTAATGCCTTTGGCTCGGATGCGATGGCGGGCTGCGGCGCATACTCTAAGATAGAGGGCTTTGCGTTTTTGCCGATCACCTGCTTTTCCATGGCGATGACAACCTTTATCGGTCAGAATCTCGGGGCAAGGCAGTATGAACGGACGAAAAAGGGCGCGGCCTTCGGCATTGTGTGCGCGACGGCGGCGGCGGAGTTAATCGGCGTGTTTGTCTATTTTTTCATGCCGCAGCTTGTGGTGCTGTTTTCCTCGGATCCCGACGTGATGGCCTACGGCATTTCCCAGGCACACACGGAGGCGCTGTTTTATTTTCTGCTGGCCTTTACCCACGCGGCGGCCGGCGTCATGCGGGGAGCGGGCAGATCGACGGTTCCCATGTACGTGATGCTCGTCTGCTGGTGTATCATACGAATTTCTTACATAACGGCTGCGGTTCACTTCATCCCGAAGATTCAGATGGTGTTCATTGCGTACCCGTTGACCTGGAGCTTAAGCACAGCTGTGCTGCTCATCTATCTGTTTAAAGCGGACTGGCTCCACAGCTTTGAGAGCTGAGGGCTGCAAAAAAGGAGGATTTTACAATATGCGCGTTGGAATGGGCTATGATGTTCACAGGCTGGCGGAGAACCGCAGGCTGATACTCGGCGGAGTGGAGGTGCCCTGCGAGCGGGGGCTGCTTGGGCACTCCGACGCTGATGTGCTCGTGCATGCTATTATGGACGCACTGCTGGGGGCTGCGGCGCTTGGGGATATTGGCGTGCTTTTTCCGGATACGGACCCCCGGTACGAGGGAATATCCAGCATGAAGCTTCTCGGGATCGTGGGAGAGCGGCTTTTACAGGCGGGCTTTGCCATCGGAAATATCGACGCGACGGTGATTGCCCAGGCGCCGAAGCTGCGCCCCCACATCGGGCAGATGGAGCAAAATATCGCCTCCGTCCTCGACATCGCGGAGGATCAGATAAGCGTCAAGGCCACGACGGAGGAGGGCCTCGGTTTTACCGGGGCAAAGGAGGGGATCGCCGCCCAGGCGGTCTGTCTTCTGACGGGGCTTTACGAGGGAAGCTTTCCGGTGGGGGAGGCCCGCTCCTGCTGCAGAGGCTGCGGCGGGAACGGTGAAACTGAAAAGTACGACGAACAGGAAGACGGAAGATGCATATGATAGTAGAGGAAAACAGAGCAGGAAGGGCGTTGTCTGACATGCCAAATTATATCGAACAGAATATTGACGGTATTCTCGCGGACATATTAGCGGATTATAAGAAGGAGCGGGCGATTGACCGGGCTGACATCTATAATGAGCCGGACAAGAAGGAAGTGATCGCCATTTTAAAAAATCTTCTGAGCATTGTCTATCCGGGATTTTTCCGCGAAAAAATATACAAGATCTACCATGTGGACCACACGGTTTCCATGCTGATCGAGGATGTGGTGTTTCATCTGAACAAGCAGATTATGGTGGTCATGCGGCAGACCAGGGGAAATGAGGCCGGCGAGGCAGCGCTTGAGCGGTACGCGCAGGAGACCACGGTGGCCTTTATGAGGACGATTCCGAAGGTGCGGGAATATCTGGATACGGATCTGCAGGCGGCCTACGACGGGGACCCGGCGGCAAAGAGCAAGGACGAGATCATTCTCTCCTACCCGGGCATCTACGCGGTGACCGTATTCCGCCTTGCCCACGAGCTGTTTTTGCTGGGGGTGCCGCTTCTGCCCCGCATGATGACGGAGTATGCCCACGGCAGAACCGGAATTGACATCCATCCGGGAGCCGTCATCGGCCGGTATTTCTTTATCGACCACGGCACCGGCATCGTGATCGGGGAGACGACTGAGATCGGCGATCACGTCAGGCTGTACCAGGGAGTGACCCTTGGGGCACTGTCCACCCGGGGCGGACAGAACCTGCGGGGAAAGAAACGCCACCCGACCATCGGGGACAACGTGACCATCTATTCCGGCGCGTCGATTCTCGGCGGAAATACGGTGATCGAGGAGGGGGTTGTCATCGGCGGAAACGCATTTATCACCGAATCCATCCGAAAGGGCACGAAGGTCAGCGTCAAGAGCCCGGAGCTCGTCTTTTACGTGAACGGGGAGGACGGCGCAAAAATGCCGGATCGCGCGGAATAGTTGCGGTGTGAGCTTGAAGCGGGCCGGGTAGATGTGCTATAATAAACTACAGTTAAGTTGTAGAAAAATGTCGAGTATTACATGAGGTGCAACCAATGCAGGATAATTTTTTGCTTTACAATACACTGACCAGGGAGACGGAGCCGATAACCCCCCATGAGCCGGGGAAGATCGCCATGTACACCTGCGGGCCCACCGTGTACCACTACGCTCACATCGGCAATCTGCGCAGCTATATTATGGAGGATGTTCTGGAGAAGGCGCTTCGCTATGCGGGCTACGATGTGAAGCGCGTCATGAACATCACGGACGTGGGACATCTGGCCTCCGACGCGGACACCGGGGAGGATAAGATGCTAAAGGGCGCAAAGCGCGAGCATAAGAGCGTCATGGAGGTGGCCCGGTTTTACACGGACGCATTTTTCGCGGACTGTGAGATGTTAAATATCAAAAGGCCCGATGTGGTGGAGCCGGCCACCGGCTGTATCCCGGACTTCATACGGATGGTGGAGAGTCTGCTTGAGAAGGGCTATGCCTACGAGGCGGGGGGCAACGTCTACTTCGACACGGGAAAGCTTTCGGACTACTTTGTGTTTTCCTCGGCGGTGGAGAAGGAGCAGCTTAAGGTGGGCGTGCGGGACGACGTGGAGGAGGACAGGAACAAGCGCAATAAGAACGATTTTGTGCTGTGGTTCACCCGGTCCAAATTCGAGGACCAGGCGCTCAAGTGGGACAGTCCGTGGGGCGTGGGATACCCGGGCTGGCATATCGAGTGCTCCTGCATTGCCATCCGCCATCTCGGGGAGTACATGGACTTACACTGCGGCGGCGTCGACAATATATTCCCCCATCACACCAACGAGATCGCTCAGTCGGAGGCATACCTGGGCCACCGCTGGTGCCGCCACTGGTTTCATGTGAACCATCTGAACGACCAGTCCGGCAAGATGAGCAAGTCGAAGGGGGATTTTCTGACGGTTTCTCTGCTGAAAGAGAAGGGGTACGATCCCCTTGCCTACCGCATGTTCTGCCTGCAGTCCCACTACCGCAAGCCACTCGTGTTCTCCTTTGAGAATCTGGACAACGCGGCGGCGGCCTACGGGAAGCTTGTCCGGAAGATAGCGGGTATTGCGCCGGAGGGCGAGGTGGATCAGGAGGCCTTTGAGGAGTACAGGAGCCGGTTTAAGGAGGCACTTTTCGGCGATCTGAACACATCCATGGCAATCACCGTTGTCTACGACGTGGTGAAGGCCGACATAAGCGGCGGGACGAAGCTTGCGCTTCTTAAGGATTTTGACCGGGTGCTCTCCATCGGCCTGACGAAAGAAGGCGCGGTTCTGCCGGAGAATACCCCGGAGGCGGACGAGGAGCTGGAGCGGTTTATCCGGGAAAAGATTGAGGAGCGGGCCCTTGCAAAGAAGAGTAAGGACTTCGGGCGGGCGGACGCCATCCGGGAGGAGCTTCTTGCAAGGGGCGTTGCGATTAAGGATACGCGCGAGGGAACGGTCTATGAACTGCAGCATTGACGCTTATCTGCGGGAGCAGTTCGGCCTGGCGGAGACGGACATACGCACATACTCCCCGCTGACTCTGGCCTACATCGGGGACGGGGTGTTTGACCTGGTGATCCGGTCGGTTGTGGTGGCGAAGGGCAACACGAAGGCCAACCGCCTGCACCAGAGAACGAGCCGGATTGTGAAGGCGAAGACGCAGGCCGAGATCATCGAGTATCTGAAGCCATTTCTCACCCAGGAGGAGGCGGACGTCTACCGCAGGGGAAGAAACGCCAACTCCCCCACCATGGCGAAAAATGCCACCATGGCGGACTACCGCAGAGCAACGGGGCTTGAGGCGCTTGTGGGCTACCTCTATCTGACCGACCGCTTTGAGCGGCTGGTGGAGCTGATTAAGACGGCGGCGGACGGGCTTGGACTGACGCTTTAGTTATTATTTATAGAAGAGTGTGATATGGAAGAAAACAGAAAAACGGAGAGTAAGAGAAACGAGGGCATGGAGGAGGAGAGCAGGGTCGAGGGAAGAAACGCGGTTCTTGCGGCCTTTCGCTCCGGAAGAACCATTGATAAGCTCTATGTGCAGGACGGCTGCACCGACGGCAGCGTCCGTACCATTGTGAGGGAAGCAAACAGGCAGGACACCGTTATAAGCTACGTGCCGAAGGAACGGCTGGATCAGCTGTCGGAGACCGGCGGAAAGCACCAGGGAGTGATCGCGGTCTGCGCTGCCTGTGCCTATGCGCAGGTGTCGGACATTTTGGCCATTGCCAGAGAGCGGGGGGAGGACCCCTTTGTGATTGTGCTGGATAAAATTCTTGATCCCCACAACCTGGGCGCCATTATAAGGACTGCCAATCTGGCGGGCGCCCACGGCGTCATCATCCCGAAGCGGCGGGCGGTCGGACTTACGCCGACGGTGGCGAAGACCTCCGCCGGGGCGGTAAGCTTTACACCGGTGGCAAAGGTGACGAACCTTGTCGCCGCAATGAAGGAGCTAAAGGAACAGGGCCTGTGGTTTGTATGCGCCGATATGGACGGAACGCGGATGTACGATCTGAACCTGACCGGCCCAATCGGCCTTGTGATCGGCGCAGAGGGAGAGGGTGTGAGCTCTCTTGTCCGCAAAAGCTGCGATATGGCGGCGTCGATTCCCATGAAGGGAGACATCGGTTCGCTGAACGCGTCGGTGGCGGCCGGCGTTCTGGCCTACGAGATTGTCCGCCAGAGAATAAAAAAGTGAAATAATTTATGGATACAAACAGAGGGCAGCACGAAAACTATACGGACGAGGAGATCATAGGGCTGATTCGCCAGGGCAGCGCGTCTCTTATGGACTATATACTGGAGAAGTATAAGCCCCTTGTGCGGAAGAAAACCAATGTGATGTACTTAATCGGCGGGGAGCCGGAGGATCTGATCCAGGAGGGCATGATCGGCCTTTTTAAGGCCATACGCGACTACCGGGACGACAGATCCAGCAGCTTTTATCATTTTGCGGAAATCTGCATAAGCAGGCAGCTTGTCTCGGCGCTGGAGGCATCCAGACGCAAAAAGCATATTCCGTTGAATTCCTATATCTCCCTCTCGGACCGGGACGGGCAGCCGGACGGGATGCTTTCTGACACGGTTTTTGCGCCGGCGGAAAGTCCGGAGCAGCAGATGATCGAGAGAGAGCGCTGGGAAGATTTCAAAAAAAAGCTGGCTGGGAATTTGAGTAAGATGGAAAATCGCGTGCTGATATTGTATTTAAAGGGGTATAATTATATACAGATAGCGGAACTTATGCATAGAAGCCCGAAGTCCATCGACAACGCGCTGCAGCGGATTCGCCAGAAGGTACGGGAGATAAAAGCGTATAGATAGTTACCGGTATTATCGAGAAAGAGGGTGAGTGTATGGAGTTTTCACGAATCGGAAAACATACGATCCGGTGTGTCATTTCGGAGGATGAAATTTCGGACCTGGGATTTACTTTGGAAGAGATTATGAGCAACGGGGAGCGCACGCAGGAGTTTATGAACCAGATTTTTGATCTGGCGGAGCAGCGCTTCGAGACAAAGTTTGAGTTGGGCATCAAGACGGTGCGTGCGGATTTTATGTCCGACCGCACGCTGTCCCTTACGTTCTCCGAGCATCCGGGCACAGAAGGGATGATGGAGCACCTGAAGGATATTGTGAACGGGCTTTTGAACTCCGTCCCGCAGCAGAAGTGGGATGAGATTCGGGCACAGAAGGAGCGGCAGCAGGACGCGGAGAGCGTGCGGGTCATTGTGACTCTTGTGTTTGACGATATGGATATTCTTGTCCGTTTTGCCAGACAGGTGGCGCTTGCCGAGCTGCCTCCGAACGCGCTGTACAAATATCGGAACGAGTATCTGCTGATCGTGGATTTCTCCAACACCTCGGAGAGCGACGTGAAGCGCCTGTCCTCGCTGACAGACGAGTATGCGAAGGATATTCTTGTGGGCGCGGAGCGCAAGGCGCATATTGAGGAGCACGGAGAGGTAATCTTAAAGGAGTGTGCGCTGG
>CATJJD010000328.1 GCA_949740385.1 uncultured Lachnospiraceae bacterium | reverse complement strand
TTTCGCCAGCATCAGCGTGGAAAGCGGATAGTAAATCATCGGCTTATCATACACCGGCATAAGCTGTTTGCTTGTCACCATCGTAAGCGGATACAGCCTTGTGCCCGCCCCTCCGGCCAGAATGATTCCTTTCATGAGAATAGCCCCTCCTTAATCTCGGCCGCGTTACAGCCTCCTTAGAATCCCCTTCATTTTTTCCGCCGCTTCCGAAAATCCCCGGTACTCCTCCGCCGTCCATTTTTCGCAGATTCTCTGCTGCACCCCCGCCGGTCCAACCAGGGAGGGAACCGAAAGCGCCGCCTTACGGCATCCGTATTCGCCGGTCAGCGTCGATGTCACCGGCAAAATCACCGGGCGCTGGCGCAGAACCGCCTCTGCGATCTGGCACACACAGGCCGCAATTCCATAGTGCGTCTTCCCCTTTGCCCTTATAATTTCGGTTCCCATCGTCCTTGTTTTAAAAGCAATCGCTTCCCGAATATCAGAATTCCATGGAAGCCCGGCTTTACGGCAATATTCTTCAATCAAAATCCCGCCCACCGTCACACGACTCCACACCGGAACCTGACTCTCTCCATGCTCTCCCACCAGATAACCGCTGATTTCGCCAGCATCAGTGCCCAGGTAATCCGCCGCACAGCACAAAAAGCGGGAGGTATCCAGCACACACCCCGACCCAAACACCGCACCGTCCGAAAGCCCCATCCATTCGTCAAATTTAAAGGTCAGTATATCAACCGGATTGGAAATAATTAACAGACATCCGCTGGTGTAGTATCGACTGACAGAATCCGCAACCGTCCGCATAATACGGACATTCTCACCGGCCATGTCAAGCCTGCTCTCGCCCGGGTTTCGGTTTCTTCCGGCCGTGACAATCATCAGATCACAGTCTGCGCAGTCCCTGTAATCTCCGGCGTACACCTCCGCAGTCCCTGCCCCCGGCAAACACTGGCGTATGTCCAGCGCCTCGCCCCTGCATTTTTCCCGGTCGACGTCGATCAGAACAATTTCCTGTGCCGCATCCCGCAGCGCAAGCGCAAAGGCGATCGACGATCCCACACAGCCTGCGCCGATGACAGCCACTTTTCTGTTTCCGATCACACAGCTCACGATCTTCCCCTCCTGTTCTGACGGACAACGCCTGCTTTTTCCTCAGACCAGAAGCCGGACTGTTCGGGTCAGTCTCTCAACCAGATCGTAGCCGTCCCAGATCAGATCAAAATCCATCGTCTTTCCGATCGGAACAACCCGGTCCACGCCCCTGATTCCGGATAAAAGAAGCGGCCGAATCATATCCGGTTCCCCACAAAAACCGATGGTCTGACACCTGACATCATCGCACAGCTCCCGGATTTCCATAATGTCGTCGCAGTCATACTCAAAAAGATGGCCGGAGTGACCTAAAAAATCCATCAGACTGCTGTCCGGTTTTTCCACCGAAACTCTCACGATATAGTTGTCCTCTGTCCTTACAATGCCCACATCCTCCCGCGCCGCTGCCGCAAGATAACTTTGTGTAAGCTTATGAATTCCCATTATCGGCTGAAACCGGTACCGCTTTTTTGCCAGCTCGTGTTCCTTTTCCCAGAATACGCGCCTGGCCTCCTTCCTGCGCGCCCCCGTCCACACCACGATCCGCGGGCTGGTGCAGGCGTTCTGATCCGTGAGAAACGTATCATTATAAAAGGCCTCGGCAAACCGGTCTCTGTCTTCCCGTTCCAGATAAGTGACGCTGTCGATCACCGCAAGGGAATACCGGTCCGCAAATGTAATCTCTCCGGCTCTCGGCCTTAAGGGCGATCTGCGGAGCTCTTCGATCGTGTGATCCCCGCCCCAGACAATTCTTGTATCCGCCAGCGCGGACAGCAGATCATTTACCTCTCGGTCCCTGTCGTAGCGCACAAGGCAGATGTAAGGGCGGACGCTCTCATACTCTGTCAGCGCATCCGACAGCGCTTTGTTTATCATGGAAACCTGCCAAAAATCCTTCGATGGCACCCGGACCACATTCGCGTTGCCGGTGAGCAGTCCCGCCGCCAGCGAATAAGCATAGTTCACGGGCACATTGGAAGGCGCGATATGAAAGGCGACACCCCTCCCGACCCGGACGTCCTTCGCCTCACGGACAAATCTTTTTTTCAGCTCCGACACCGAAGCCTTCCGCATCCAGAATCCCAGCGTCATAAGATCCGGCGCGTCCTTTGCTTCCCGCATCAGCCTTCGTGACACTGCATTTAAAAAATCCACAATCTCTTCCTCAAAGGGTTCCCTTGCAGACAGCGAAGCCATATTGCAGATGCTGTCCGCATTTCCCACAAGACAAGTCAGGCGGTCAAGTACCTTTCGATCCTCTCTCTGATTAAAATTTTGCCGCATATGTATCGCTGCACCCCCTGATCTCGGCATCCTTCAGCCTTCCGAATTCCTGGAAATATTTTCCCTTTCTCCCGCATGGACAGTCGTCCTCCCCGAGCACCATTCCCTCGTCCTCCGTAATCAGAGAATGCCCCGGATAGGATTCCGGAATTGCGGAAACCACCTGAATAATTCCCCGCTCCCCCGTCTCGCAGACGCGGAAATCTTCCGGTCTTCGCATTATCACATCGGAGAAAATACTCGCATGCAGATGACCGCACTCGCACTGCATGTAAATACAGCCCGTCTGCTCCACCATCCCGTAATAATCGTGAATGCGGGTAAGTCCGCACACTGACTGCAGCCGTTTTCGAAACTCTTCTGGGCTTACGGCCTCACTGACCAGCTTTTTCCAGCCGCCTCCGTGGACGAGAATTCCCTCTGAAAGATCAAAGACAATGCCCTGTTCCTTCAGCCGAAGCAGTTCCTTATAGAAATGCTGCCAGACCATAAAGGTAAAGCCAAAGAGAAAAATCTTTCTGCCCCTGTACTGCTCAAGAAATTCCCGCAGGCCGTCCACATCCAGCTTCATATCGTCGTCCAGCGCGTATATTTTTTTCGCCCCGAAAATGGAAAACCCTAAAATACCGGCGCCTCTGGCCGAAAACATGGCCCTGTTTTTCACCACCGACGGACAGTCCAGAATAATCATCGGCATCCTGCCGGAACCGGTAAATTCGTTGACAATCTTTACCATCGTCTTCTGCTGACTGGACGAAGTCGTCTTATCCAGATAAATTTTTGACACGGCCTGTCCGGTAGTCCCGGAGCTGGTCATCGTCTTTACGATCGCATCATCCGGAACACTCTTTAGCGAAAGCTCCTTAAAGAGACTGACCGGAAGAAACGGCAGCTCCTCGTAAGTGGAAACTGCATCCTCCTCATAACCGATACTGTCCAAAATCCTTCTGTACTGCGGACAGTTTGCACGGTGATGGACGGTGAGCGCTTTCAGCCGGGCGGTGAGAAGTTTTGATTTTTGGTCTTTCTCCAGAGAAAATGGAGGAATCGTTAGTATTTCATCGTAATTCATGATAATCCCCCTGCGTGAATTCATCTGTCAGTTTTTTCTGTATAATCTCCGCCATTTCCCGGCAATGCCTGTGGATAAAAAAATGCTGGCCGTCGAATCTGACAAATTCACTCGATCCAACAAAGTACTTTGTCCACGCATGCATATCCCGATATGGCGTATCCTCTTCCGAATAAAATACAACCGCCGGAATTTTGGTCTGAAAACGGACCTCCTCAAAATTGTAAGCCGCAATCAGCTGATAGTCGGCCCGGAAAATCGGAAGATAAAGTCTCCAAAAACTTTTATTGTGCAGCAGTCTTTCGTCTATTCCGCCTGCCGCAATCGTTCGATTCTTAGCCCAGCTGTCGATGCCGCTCTCCGGTATATTCAAAAGCTCCCGGATGGGCTGCGGCTGATGTGCCGACAAAAATACACACCTGGGCTTTCTGCCGTCTTCATCGGCACATATTCTCTGCAGCATATCGAACATGGCGATACTGCCCATGCTGTAGCCAAGCAGTGCATAATCCGCATCCGAAAACTTTTTCCTCTCACGCATAATCTGCGGATACAGATCATCTGTCATCTCCGAAAAACTGCGATAGAGCGGTTCTCCCATTCGCTTTCCGTGACCGGAATACTCCAGCTTAACAAATCGAATATTCTCACCGCAGGCATTTTCCAGCTCATTATAAAAATCGGCAGTACCTCCCGCAAACGGGAAACAGAAAAGTAACGGCTTTTCTCTCATAATTTCATCACTCTGCAAAATACTCTGACAATTCTTTGTACAAAATCTTTCCGGAATCATTTTTCGGAATTTCATCAATCACAATAATCTGAAACGCTGCAGAGTTCAGTCTCGTTTTTTCCACGACGAACCGTAAAACAGCGTCTTTTTTTGTCTCATCCGTAAGAAAAATATACAGATGATCATCCACACCGGAGCTCGCAGCCTCAATTTCAAACCTGCCTTTAATCAAGCGGTCCATTTCATCAAGGTTTACTCTGTTTCCATAAATTTTCAGAAATCGCTTTTTTCTGCCCGAAATATAAAAGTAACCGTCCTCGTCGAACTGTGCCATATCCCCGGTATGAAGAATCCCATGGCGCTCATCGCCTTTTGCAAGATCCGCTCCGCTCTCTGCATAGCCAAGGGTAACATTGCGCCCTTCATACACAAGCTCTCCGGTCACACAGGGCGCTGTAATCTCACTGCCGTTCTCATCAATCAGATGAAATTTTCCGCCGGGAATCGCAATCCCCATGGAACCTTTCTTTTCTGCCGCTTTTTCGGGCGGAAGGTAGCCCATGCGCGCCGTCGCCTCACACTGGCCGTACATAACCACAAACCGTTTTCCGTTTTCATCCGCGTACCTGGCAAACTTCTCATGCAGATCCAATAGAAGTTTTCCGCCGGCCTGCGTCATTGTGCGAAGGCTCGGCAGATTCATGCGGCAGAAACGGAGCCGGTCAAGCATTTCATAAGTATAGGGAACCCCTCCAAAGGATGTCGCACCTGCCTCTTTAAAAAAATTCCAGAATTCCTTTTGCATAATACCTTTATCGGTGACAAGAATTGAAGCTCCCGCCAGCAGGTGACTGTTGATGATCGACAAACCGTAGGTATAATTCATCGGCAGCGTTGTGATCGGCCGCTCCGAACTGTCCAGCTGCAGATATGCCATAATGGACTCTGCATTGTCAATCACATTTGCGTAAGACTGACGAACGAATTTTGGGCTGCCGGTAGAACCGGATGTCGACAGAAGCAATCCCAGTTCCTCATAGAGCGGAAATGTGTTCTCATATCCTGTCTTAAGCAGCATATATCGATATGATCGGTAAACGATCTCCATTCCTTCAAACTGTCCATACTGTTCTTCCGGAATCCATAAATAAGACGGTTTATAGGCGGCAAGCAAATTACGCAGCAGTTCTTCGTCCAGATGACTGTTGAGCAAAACCGGAGGAATTCCCCCGTTCATAAACCCGACATACCCGATCAGCGATCCCGTCTCATTGCGGCAAAGCGAAAATACCAGGCATCTCTGACCGACCGCCTGTGCAACGGCTTCCGATTCATTTTTCAGCTGTGCATAAGTCACCGTCTCTCCAAATTCGTCGATGACTGCCACGGAATCGCCGAATTTTTCCAGATCCCACACTCTACTTATCAAAGCGGACTCCGTATGCTTCCTTTGCCAGAATTTCTTTTCCTTTTTCGAAGGAGCTGAAGTCGATAATATCATCGGTATCCATCATAATATCAAAAGCATCCTCGATTGCGGCAACCAGTCCCATATGTCCCACCGAATCCCACTCGGAAATTCCCTGATATTCCAGTTTTACCGCCTCTTCTGCGGAAACCGAAAAAGTCTCTGTGAATACGTTTACATACTTTTCATAATTTGTCATTACAGTTACCTCTTTTCTCTCATATTTTTCAGGTTAAATCAGACAGCATTAATACCGTGTCCGATTCCATATCTTTATTAACGGTGCGCCCCACAAGCTCGGGTATTTTTTCCGGCGGAATTCCTGTCCCCGGCCTCTTTACATCCAACATATCCGCCGTTATTATTTCTCCCGCCCGAAGATCCCTGGTCAGCACTACGCTTCTTCGCATATTCAGACGCTGCTCCATCTCCCCTGGCCAGATAATGCGTTCTTCGGTTCCTATCGCCTCCGGTACCGCCTTACACTTTGCTACAAACTGTTTTAAATCCTCCGGCTCCATTGCCATCTGATTGTCCATACCGATCCTTTTTGCGTCCAGCGTGATATGCTTTTCCAGAACGGCCGCACCCATTACCGTCGCTGCGACCGCCGCTGCGTCCCCAAGTGTGTGGTCCGAAAATCCGATCGGATATTTCGGAAACATTTTTCGAAGCGCAGAAATATTTTTCAGATTTACCTTCTCTGCCGGAGTCGGGTAAATCGAGACACAGTGCAGTATTGCAATCTTCTCATTGCCGGTTTGCTCAATTATCTCCACTGCATTTTTCACTTCATCGTAATCCGCCATCCCCGTTGAAATTACAACCGGTATATGCCTCTTTGCAATATAGCGAATATACTCCGGATTATTTACCTCCATGGAAGAAATTTTAATAAACGGAACCTCACACTCATCTGCCAGGAAATCCACCTCTTCCCTTGAATACGGCGTGGACGAAAAACCAATATTTTTTTCCCTGCAGTAGCGTGCCGTCTCTTTCAGCTGTTGGGAAGACAGCGACAGTTTGTCCACAAAGCGTTTTGCAATCGGATTCTGCCTGTAATACGTCTTTGAATACAGAGACTGCGCTGTCCATGACTGAAATTTCACACAGTCGCACCCGGCATCCGCGGCCGCATCAATCATCCTTTTTGCCTCATCCACACTGCCGTTGTGGCTGCTGTTTACTTCCGCAATAATATACGGCTTCCGGAACTCCGAGATAACGGTTCCGTCTGCCAACACAATCTGGCTCACCAGTCTACCTCCTTCTACTGCGATTCTTCCAGAGGGGAAACGATCATTTCTTCTTTCAGAATTTCTCTGTCAATAAAAGGCGACAGATCCTCCAGCGGCCTTCTGACAAGCTTTCGCTTCCCGTTTCGGGCATACGACATATGAAAATATTTCTGATCCGGCGTACTGTGTACTTCACAGATCACCGGCACTTCCATTTTCAGCGCTCGTTCTATTCCGCTTTTCAGATCATGCTCTGCTTTTATTTCTTCGTATAAGAAGCCAAAACAATCCGCAATCTTTTTAAAGTCCGGCGCCGGAACGCCGTCGGACGGATCATTTCCGATCGTTCTGTTTCGGAACAGATCTTTCTGACGTTTTCGTATCACCGCATACATATTGTTATTTATGACAAATATTTTTGCCGGAATCCTGTGGGAACCGATCAACTGCAGCTCCTGCATATTCATCATAAAAGATCCGTCGCCGACTACGGTGATAATATTTTCTCTGCCGGCATACCATGCCCCGACAATTGCCGGCAAAGCA
>CATJJD010000327.1 GCA_949740385.1 uncultured Lachnospiraceae bacterium | reverse complement strand
TATTTTCCACTATATTCAAATAGTAAGATTATCCTGTTTCCCCTCTCTGTTAAAATCCCGTCTTGTCTATCTTCCGCTGCCATGTTATGATATACAGTAAACAATACAATGTTAGAAACGGTGCATAAGATGAAACGAATACTTGTTGTGGACGACGCAGAGATCAACCGTTCTCTGCTTCGCGAAATACTGGAAAATGACTATGTGATCGAGGAATCTGCAGACGGCGAGTCGGCCCTTTCGCTGCTGGATGCGCGCGCGCAGAGCATATCCGCCATACTCCTCGATCTGTGTATGCCAAAGCTTGACGGCTTTGCGGTGATCGCAAAGCTCAGACAGCGGGGGCTGATGCAGCGCATCCCGGTGCTCATCATCAGCGGCGAACACGCGGTGGAGACGGAGACACGCTGTTTTTCGCTGGGCGTGTCCGACTTTATCCACAAGCCCTTCGAGAGCTCCATTGTCCGAAACCGGGTCAACAATGCCATTGAGCTGTTTGCATACAAAAACCGGTTAGAGCAGACCATCGCAGAGCAGGCCAGGACACTGCGCAGGCAGTCACAGATTATCCAGAGACAGGCGGAAAAGCTGCAGGAGGCCAAGTCCTTTAACCGTCTGATGATGGAGTACCGCTCCGCCATTGTGGAGGTGGAGACGAAGCTGCAGGTACTCAACAACGAATTCTCGCAGGAGTACAACCGCAATCCCTTCGAGTCTATCAAGAGCCGCTTAAAGACTCCGGAGAGCATCTTTGAAAAGCTGGAGCGAAAGGGCTATCCCGTCACGGTGGAGAGCATCCGGGACAATCTCACCGACGTTGCCGGGGTGCGTGTCATTTGCTCTTTTCCGGACGATATTTACCGCCTTGCGGAGCTTTTCATCCGGCAGGACGACATTATACTGCTCAACCGAAAGGACTATATCAGGGACCCGAAGGACAACGGCTACCGCAGCCTCCACCTGATCCTGAATATCCCGATCTTCCTCTCCGGCGGAAAGAAGTACATGAAGGCTGAGGTGAAGTTTCGCACGATCGCCATGGATTTCTGGGCG
>CATJJD010000326.1 GCA_949740385.1 uncultured Lachnospiraceae bacterium | reverse complement strand
GCAAAGCGTGTAAAATACCGGTATGGGAAGGAGGCATTGAATGAGGGAACTTGTTACAGGCATCCTTGGGCTGGCGCTTGGCCTGTTTGGGGGTGCGGCGGTTATTGTGGAGATCTTTTTTAAAACCGATGAGTCGAAGCAGATCGTAATTACTCCGGAAAAAGCTTTTAATATTCTTAGCGATGCTTCTTGTCTTTACCGGAGCGGCGATTATTCTTCACGCGAAAAAGGTCGGTGTACCGGATTTGGGATATTTATCAAAACAGAAGAAAGAGTGGCGGCCGGAAGATCATCTTGACGAAATCATACAGAAGAAGGCGCAGTATCAGAATTCTGATACGATTGAGAGTGAAAACAGGTTTGTCAATCTGCTTGTGTGTGAGAATGCCGGTAATCTGTACTGTTATTCTGACAGCAAAGAAGCTGCCTGCAGTACGCTGGCGGGGAAAAGTCTGTCTTCGGTTACGGTATTTATCCTCGACGAGCAGGATAATCATGTGATTGCATCCTACACTTCCAATGAAAAGGGGGACGTTACACACTATGCCGGCAAGGGAGATCGGTTTTATTGTGCGACCATTGCACCTGATTATGAGCTTTATGTGTCGCCGACGATTCTGGTGACAGGGAATACGGAAAATGATTACTCGGGTCTGGTCGGCCTGTATCTGAAGAAAGAGAGCGATACGCGTTCTATTCCGTATTATATACGGGTATACATTAAAGATCTGGCAGAACCGGATTCGGACTACTCGCTCTGAGCAATGGTTCCGTAGCTTTTCGCTGCATTGAAAAAGACTGTGCCGATCATGAAGACTTCGATAGTATGTTCTATAGTGTATGGACCAATGAATCCGGATTCCTGTCGGTTGCCGGCGTATTAAGTGAATGTATTCCGCAAAATCTGCCCTGTATTTTTTCTCAGCTCTTATGTATAATGTACATAACAAAAGTCAGTTTGCTTAAGAAGAGGAGGAGCTGTTATGATAGGAGAGATCATTAAGCTTGCAGTGATTGCCGCAGTTATACTGGTTATTATTTTGCTGCTGTGTGTGGGGTATGTGAAGGCGCCGCCGGATATGGCGTTCATCATCTCCGGTATCAAGAAGAAGTCGAAGATTGTGATCGGAAAGGCGACCTTCCGCATACCGTTTTTTGAGAGGCTGGATAAGCTTAACCTGCGTCTGATTCCGATTGACGTGAAGACGAGCAATGCGGTTCCGACCGCGGATTACATCAATATCAATGTGGATGCCACGGTTAACGTGAAGATCAGCAATGAGCCGGACCGGCTGCGGCTGGCGGCGGAGAACTTTCTGAACAAGAACACCGAGTACATTGCGGGGGTTGCGAGAGAGGTGCTCGAGGGCAATGTCCGCGAGATCGTCGGCAAGATGAGGCTGGAGGAGATGGTTTCCGACCGTCAGAAATTTGCGAATCTGGTGAAGGAGAATGCGGAGCCGGATCTGGCGGCCATGGGGCTGGATATTATCAGCTTTAACGTGCAGAATTTTGTGGACGGCAATGAGGTGATCGAGAACCTCGGTATTGACAATATCGTAAAGATCAAGAAGGCGGCGGCCATTGCGAGGGCCGAGAGCGAGCGGGACATCAAGGTGGCGCAGGCTTCCGCCGACAAGGAATCCAACGACGCGGCGGTTGCGGCGCAGACGGAGATTGCCAAGAAGCAGAACGAGCTGGCCATCAAAAAGTCCGAGCTGCAGATGGATGCCGACACCAAGAAGGCTATGGCGGACGCCGCCTACGAGATCCAGAAGGAGGAGCAGCGAAAAACCATCGAGATTACAACCGCAAATGCCGACATTGCGAAGCAGGAGCGGGAGATCGAGCTCAAGCAGAAGGAGGTTGCGGTAAAGGAGCAGGCTCTGGAGGCCGAGATCAAGAAACAGGCGGAGGCAGAGAAATACGCGGCGCAGCAGCGTGCGGACGCGGTGCTCTACCAGCGCCAGAAGGACGCGGAGGCAAAGCAGTTTGAAGCCCAGCGCGAGGCGGAGGCGAGAAAGGCGCAGGCGGAGGCCGACCGTTTTGCGAAGGAGCAGGAGGCGGCCGGTATCCGGGCAGTCGGCGAGGCGGAGGCATCCGCCATTCAGGCGAAGGGTGTTGCGGAGGCCGAGGCGATGGAGAAGAAGGCGGAAGCTTACGCCAAGTACAACAAGGCGGCGGTTGCCGAGATGATGATTAAGGTTCTGCCGGATGTGGCAGGCAAGATTGCAGAACCGCTGGGGCAGATCGACAAGATTACGATTATCGGCGGCGGCGAGGGCTCGGGAAACGGCGTAGACCAGGTGGCAGGCAATGTGCCGGTTGTTATGTCAAGACTGTTTGAGAGTATGCGGGAGGCCACCGGCATCGACCTGGCGGAGATTGTGAAGGCGGACACCTACGATGCGAAGGTGAACCGCAATGTCAACATAACCGGACTGGATGATGTCAGTCTTGCGGTGAAGAAGGACGGAGAATAATCCGGATTTGAGGAGCTCCCGCTGCAGCGGGAGCTTTTTTATTGCGGCTGACCGAGCTGCACGTTTTTTCCGTCAAGGGCGAAGCCGTATCTGCGAATCTCATATTCAGTGCTTTTCCGAAACGGGGCGGCCGTGTGATCAGTGCCGCCTCGTCCAGATTCTCCCGCCACTTTCGGATAAATGCCGTCTTATCAATATAATAAGCGCTGCTGTAATCAGCTTTTCAAAATTCTGCCGTCCGATACTGACCTGCCTTGCCGGAGCGTTTTACCATCCTCTTCTCTTTTTTATATTTTCAAGAATGCGCGGGGGAAAGCAGATTATTTTCACTTTTGCTTCCGGTTACATATTCGGCCGCACTGTGGAGATACTAACGGAAATATAAGTGACAAGGACTGTGAGGAATGGATATGGGAAGTGATGAAAAACAAAAACTGACGCTCGATGAGGAAAAACGGCGCAACGACGCCTACAACGAGTATGTGGAGAAGGTGACGCCCACGCACAATCTGTGGGCAAATATGGGAAAGGCATTTCTTCTGGGCGGCGTGATCTGTCTTCTGGGACAGGGGATTACTGTCATTGGGATGAACAGCTTCGGACTCGAGAAGGAGGATGCCGCGCTCTGGTGCAGCATCTCGCTTGTGCTTTTGTCGGTGATTCTGACCGCCTGCAATGTATACGGGCTTCTGGCCATCTGGGGCGGCGCGGGGGCTCTTGTGCCGATTACCGGATTTGCAAACGGCGTGGCGTCCTCCGCCATCGAGTTTCAGAAGGAGGGGCAGGTATTTGGTATCGGGTGCCAGATTTTTCGAATCGCGGGGCCGGTGATACTGTACGGCATTTTTTCCAGCTGGGTGCTGGGGCTGATCTACTGGAT
>CATJJD010000325.1 GCA_949740385.1 uncultured Lachnospiraceae bacterium | reverse complement strand
TGCTTTCCATGCTTCCCTGAAGACAAATCCGTACAATATAAAGGCCGTTTTTAAGCTGGCGGTGGAGGCGAAAAGAAAAGGTGAGACTGGCCGGACAAAGAAGTATCTGCAGCAGATTGTGGACATCTGGGAAGGCTGGGAGGACATGCGGCTGATACCTCTGCATGACATGGAGTATGCGTATAAGTCGCGCAAGCTCTGCGCGTCTGTTGTGGACGATATTTTCAGCTGGAAGTGGGACAGAGAGGCAAACCGTTTTATGGATGCCGTGGAGCCGGACACTTACATGGAGACTGGTACGGAGCTGTCATTTGCCGGGCGGCTCTACTCGTCTTACGGGGATGCGTATATTCGGGCCGCGCTTGATGCCATGCGCAGACGTGTTAATATATTATATGAGTTAAAGATTATATAATGGTATAGCGGGGGAGAATGATGCAGAAAAAAACAAAAGAGATCACGCTGCAGAATCTGCTGCAGCGGGGCGTACACATCGAAAAGGCGGACGAATTTGAGCGTTCGATTTTTGCGGAAATGTTTCGAAATGCTGGGTATGCGGTGGAGCGGATTGTGGATGACAACAGGGCCAGGGAAAAGGAGCGGCATCGAAAGGATCGTTTTAAGGAAATTGAAATATTGAATGTAATCTCCTTTATCGGGCGAAGAGGCACCGGAAAGACATCGGCGCTCCTTTCTTTTCAGAAGGTTTTGGATGCGTATGACTGCAGGAGAAGCTACGGCAGGGAAGAGAATATAAGATTTGACAGAGAAGCGGACATGGAAAATGTCCGTTTTTTTGCGCTGGACTATATTGATGCGTCTGTGCTGGAGGCTTCCGAGGATGTTTTTATTCTTGTTCTGGCGGGAATGTATCAGTATCTGAAAAGCGGAAAATTCGAGCAGTGCGAGGATCACACCTGTCGGAATCTGCAGAACAGGCTCGGCATGATTTACAGTGATTTTCTGAATCTGAAGGAGGAAAAGCAGTACGAAAACGGCATTTATTCACCGACGGAGCATCTGGCCCATATCGCGGGCAGCCAGAACATCCGGCTGCAGTTTATGGAGCTTGTGGAGAGCTATCTTTCCTATCTCAGCTACAGCGAAGATGTTTCATGCCGCGAATGTTATCTGGTTGTAACGATTGATGATCTGGATATGGCGCACTATAACGATAAGGGGGCAGATTATCGGGCACGGCGAACGCACATGAAATCCTATGAGATTATCAACAGTATTCACAAATATCTGACGATTCCCGGAGTGATTGTGCTGACCGCATACAATCATGTGAATCTGATGCAGCAGAACTGGAATTTTTTTGCGGAGCAGGATCTGCCGGAGCGGGAGTGGCAGCGGCAGGTGATGGATAAACAGAGAAATGAAAGCGCCGAGCTGGCCGCGCAGTTTATGGACAAGGTGTTCTCTCTCGATTGCCGGATTTATATGCCCTCCTGGAGAAAAAATGATTTTACAAAACGAAGCTTCGGAATTAATGTAAAGACCCGGTGTCCGGATACCGACAACATATTTTTCCGGTATTCGCATCTGCAAAAGGGGGAGAACTGTCTGAGTGTCAGGAAATTTATACTGGTGCTGTACGCGGCAAGGACAGGCATTTACTTTAATCACCGGGGAGAGGGCCCGCACTATCTGGAGCCGGATTCACTCAGGAATCTTGTAAATGTTGTAAAGCTGTTTGAATACCCCGGCTATGAAGTCGAACGGATGATCGAAAAAGAGGAGGAAGGGCGCAGTTATATTTTTAAGCGGATCAAATATGATGCGTATTTTCGGTTTGTACAGGAAAAGCTTTTTTCTCCGAAGGAAAAGTCCTTTTTTGACAAGCTGCTGACACTGCCGGCGGACAGAAGGGGCGAGAAGATCGTTCGGGAATTCTGCGGGCGTTTCACAAGGCTGGGCAAAGAAAAGAGGAAATATGTAAAGGAACACGGAAAAAGCGGTAAGATAAATGAATTGTTTGACAACAGCGGCGTTCCTTACAGCTTTGCGGAGCTGATCCACGTAATTTACCATCTGAGCCAGGAAGGAAAAGACGAAGAAAGGGCGCTTGTCTCCTGCATTTTATATTCCTACTCCATCAGCCTTTCCGAAATGTATGACGAGTACAGAGCAAATATATGCGGCATACCAAAACAGGCAATTATTGATCAATATCGGTACCATGAAGAAAATAATAACAGAGGGACAAAAAAATTTTCGACGCTGGACAGTAATTATGAGGGCCTGAAAGGGGTGATCGGAAAGAGTATATGCGGACGCTGGACGGAATACTTTTTTCCGGAGGTAGTTCCGGTTTTCGGCAGGGGAAAGCAGGGGACGCTTGTTTTAGGCACTGCGAATGTGGGAAACGTCGTTTTTCGTGTACTGGCTGAAGATCTTACAGGCAATTTACTGACGGAAGAAAGAGTGAACATAGAGATCGGTGTGGTGAAACAGTTTCTCGTCTGCGCGCTTTTGTATGGGGATGTGCTGGACTGGAAAAATGCAGAGCTTGAGTTTTTGCTTGGAGAAGGAAGGTACAGTCTGACCTTTTTTGTTCCGGGAAGGCATGAGATGGAAATGACGGCCTATATCAATTATGCATTTTTATACCGTGATTTTTTGTGGAAAATGGAGAAAATTTTATCAGAGGCGATTGTGGCGGAGAAGCAAAAATTTGAAAGCAGTATCGCAGATCTTGAGAACCAGGGGAACGAGGAGAAAGAGACTGCGAATCGGTTTTTGTGGATTCTGGATTCGCTGCAGTGTGCTGTAAAAGCAGTGTTTCATGAGCTGTGGGAAGGTTTTGTGCAATGGGATAAACAATGTGGGGCAATGATGCTTCCCATCCACAATTTTGACTGCATGTACAGCATGATGGAGCGTATGTATACGGAAATGGCAGATCAGGATCTTGTGCGGGAGATAGCAGTCGGAGCGGATTTCTGGGAGGCTTTTGACGGAATGAAT
>CATJJD010000324.1 GCA_949740385.1 uncultured Lachnospiraceae bacterium | reverse complement strand
CCAAACCGGTTTTCATAATACGTCTGAGCCGTTCATTTAACTGCAGCAAAACCGACACTGCAGGCGTAAAGGGGGTCTGCCCCCGTTCCCCGTCCTTCAAAGCGCTGTGCAGATCAAAGTACATACTTTTTTGCCTTTGCTTTTCGATCCGCTCCATTGCATTCACCGTCAGCACCAGAAAAGAAATACCCGGCGGAAGCGCCAGAGCCTTCTGGGAGCTTGCAATCATCACATCCACGCCATATGCCGCCATATCAAAGGGATCTGCCAGGAAAGTGCTGATGGCATCCGCAATCAAAAGCAAATGATTCCGTTTACAGAATGCCGAAATCAACTCCATATCATAAAGCTTGCCGATGGACGTCTCATCCACATTTACAAGCAGCGCGGTAAAACCGCAGCCGTCAAACGGCGCAAGCATTTCGGCCGTCAGATCCTCCTCAAACGGCACCCGCAGCTCCTCATATGGAATTTTATGTATCGCACAAAGCTGCACAAAGCGTTGGCCAAATCCGCCGCCGTTTATCACAAGCGCTTTATCGTCCTGATCCAGCACATTCATAACAGACGCTTCCATCGCCCCCGTTCCGGAAGCCGTCAGAAAAACCGTTCTCGCATCCCGCGGCGCATGAGCCAGCTCGCAGATCATTTTTTCATTTTCCAGCATGACGCCGGAAAAACTCTGGTTTCGAAAATACGGCGTCTGCCGCGCGCCGATTTCCAGCACATAATCAGCCTCCTGCACCGGGCCTACCGTAAAATTAAGCATAAATCATCTCTCCAATATTGTGTACCAGCGATCAGTCTCACTGTACTGTTCTTCCTGATTAAAGTGCGGCTGCAGCCCCTGTTCCTTAATATGAAAGCCCGCCTGAAGCCAACTGCCGTATATCCGGTTGTACTCATCCTCTGTTCGATAGATCACATTGTAATCCGCCTTCAGCGCGGAAGAAAAAAATTCATTGAGCGTTAACCGCTCCTTCAGCGCCACCGTTTCCGTAAAATACACCAGCGCGTGATCATCCATTTTATCCAGCAGACATTCCATTCCCAGCTCAAGCTGCCGGTCGTTAATGTACATCATTACACCGCATATCCATAACCGGTCAAAGGAATACTTCATCTCCGCCTTCGGCGTCCGGCAGAAATTCTCAAAAGAGTCATTGATAAAATCGTATTCCTTCTCCGGAAACCGATTGCGCTCCCGTGCCCGCTCGATCATTCCGGAGGACATATCCGTCCCGCAGTAATAGCGGCACAGCGGAATCAGTGATTCAGCCCAGCGCCCGATTCCGCATCCGATGTCCAGCACGCGGCTCTCTTCGCCTACCTGCATTTTCGGAAGAACCACTTTCTTCTCAAACTCATTCCAGGCAAGCGCATATTCCGGATTCTGGTCTCCCAGCAGGACAGAGACATAAGGATTGTCCATTTCAGCCAGCTTCTCAGCCCTCCGGTCATACAAGTCTCTTGTTTTCTCTTCTTTAATATCAACACACTGTCCGTAAATCCGATGCTTCGTTTCACTCATTCACGATCTCCTCTTATTCTCCGAATAATACCGATTTTGAATCTCCTCCAGAGAAATATCCAGCAATGCAATCTCACATGCATCCGCGCAGCCCACCCGTTTCTCGGGCGGCGGAAGCTGCATGTAGTCGCCGTACAATAACGTCAGATATTTATCGTAATCCTTAAATATACTAAAACTCATGCCCTCAAAGCTTACCTGGGTATACGCCGAAAAGCATTCCGACGGCATACCGTATTTACAGCATTTTCGAGGGTATGGATATAACAGATGACTGTACAGCTCTGTTTTTTTTCTGTTGCAGCATCCGGCCAGTCGATTCCGTAACTGAAATACCGATTCCTTCGGTATTTTATACAACAGCCGGTACCACGCTCTCACCAGAACATTTCTCTCTGCCGTTTTCCCGAGTTCTGCATAAAGAATTTTTCGAAAGCAGAAATTCGCATAATAGTAAAGTCTGCGCATCAAAAAAGTATCCGGCATATGGTCTACCACAAAAACATCAATGCACACACCAGTCTTCTGCGCCAGCTCCCTCTGCCCCACCCGGATATATTCCGTTCCTTTCCGCCTCAGCTTTGCATATCCCCAGCGATAGCCGGGATCGCTGCGGTACTCCTGCAAGAAAAAACGCCCTTTGTCCAGCTCCTTTTTACATGCACGGTAGAATTTCGCATATTCATGTCGTGTAAAGATAACATCCGCATCGTCGTCCCAGGGTATAAATCCGTGATGTCTGACCGCTCCAAGCAGTGTACCTCCATCCAGCGAATATTGAATCCCGTATTTTCTGCAGATGCGGTCAACCTCAACAATTAATTCCAGCTCGTTCAGCTGAAGCCTGCGCAGTTCCTCCGGTGATAATTCCTGCTTTTCACTCATCGTCCTCCGCCTCCCTTAATTCCCGTTCTGCTCTTTTACTATCTGATACGTATGCAATATCCCCTCTCTGATCGTATAGCGGCCCTTCCAGCCCAGCCTCTCCAGCTTTCCTGCATCCAGAACAGCGCCGGAAATCGGGGACAGTTCTTCCTTCGCCGTCCCCTGCGCTTCCTGAAAACGGCACTCGCAACCGCCGCAAAATGCAGCCTCCCTGGCAAAATCCGCAATCGTCGCACAGGAATTTCTGTTTGCGATATTATATGCCTCTCCGCTCGCCCCCGCCAGCAATACGGTCAGCAGCCCGCTCGCATGATCCGCTATATAGGTATAGCTCCGGAGCTGTCTGCCCGCACTGTTTAATACAATATCCTCTCCCCGCACTGCCGCTCGGATAAACTGCGCATTCGCCCGGTTATCCCGGTCAGACGTATTCGGGCCGTAAGTATGTCCCGGACGGATGATCGACGCACAGATTTCATACTGCCTTATGTACGATACAACAAGCGTCTCCGCGGCCCGCTTCGCACTCGGATAACAGGCGCGTACCGACGCACAGTCCACGTAGCCGCTCTCTTTCTCCGTAACAGCATCCCTGCCGTGTTCCCCGTAAATTTCTCCGGAGGAAATATAGAGTACCTTTGTCACATGCTCTCTGTATGCAAATTGCAGAATACGCTCCGTGCCGAACAGAGCCGCCCGCATGGTTCCCACCGGATCTTCCCGAAACGCAGCCGGATATCCGTTGCCTGCCGCGTGAATCACATAATCCACAGTATCCTCTGACTGAATTTCGTCACAGACATCCTGGACAATAAACCGAAGCCTTTCGCTGTCCTTATAAGATGCAAAGCGTTCCTGCAGTCGGCTCAAATCTCTGCCCAGCGCATAGACCGTACAGTCATATCCCCGTGTTTCATTTGCGTACATGAGCAGATCAGTCAGAAAAGATCCGATCAGTCCGGTTGCTCCCGTAATCAAAAATGTCTT
>CATJJD010000323.1 GCA_949740385.1 uncultured Lachnospiraceae bacterium | reverse complement strand
TGATTGAGGGAAAACAGACCGGAACCGTCGGTCTGGAGGACAGGGACGGGGAGCGCATCGTCACCATGGAATTTGATGCCCCGCTCTTTGCAATCTGGTCGCCGGAGGGCAAAAACGCGCCGTTTCTGTGCATTGAGCCCTGGTACGGACGCTGTGACGCCGAAGATTTTGAGGGGACGCTCACAGAGCGGGAGTACGACAACTGCCTTGCCGCCGGAGAGACCTTTTCGGCCAGCTATACCATGACCTTTTAACTATTGCCGGCACAGGTAAAATATAGTAAAATTCAAAACAGGAGCAACTGTGTTACAGGGTGGGCTGACCTCTATTCTACATAGAATGGGGGTGATGCTTATGAGCAGGAAACAAAAGAAGGATAAGAAATTATTCGACTTTAAAGACCTTATGTCTTTCGGAATGTTCATTTTAGCGTTGCTGACATTCATTTACCTCGTATGTCACTGATGTAAAGCATAGAAAAACCACCCCAAAACTTTGACCAGACGCGGGGTGATATTTCTATACTCTCTAAAATCGGTCAACCCACCTTGTGGGCGGTTGTTCCTTTTTCTGTCTCAACTATATCACACTTCCTTTTTTCTTTCAACCACTTTTTTCCACCGCACCCAAAGCAGCCCGACAGCCCCAACAAGCACCGCCCCCGAAATCCCCCACGCCGCCGCGCTCCCGTCAACGCTCCACAAGAGAAATCCCGTCTCCGTCCGGACCACCGCCAGGGCGTTCGCCGCCATATGCCCGGCCACAGCCGTGCCGAGCCAGCCGCTCCACTCCACAAGGAGGGCCAGGACGATGCCCACGAAGAGAGCGTACAGAAACTGCACGATATTAAAGTGCACCAACGCAAACAAGAGCGACGACACAAGCACCGCAGCCGTCCCGGAATACCAGTCCCGCAGCCGCCCGAAGACAATGCCGCGGAACACCAGCTCCTCCAGTATCGGCGTGGCCGCCGCGGAGCTTACCAGCTCCGGGAGAATGGTGCTCCCGTAGAAGCCGGCGTTGGCCTTCTGAAAGCCCGCGGACTGCTCCACCAGGGGCGTCATGCATATCATATTGTTGAGCGACGCGCTGAATGCGGTAACAACAAGAACCGCAAAAAGCACCCACAGCAGCTTCTCCTTTTCGACCGTCTGAAAGCCGATTCCCCGCAGATCCTGGTCCTGCCGGTAGAAGGGCAGCATACACGGAATCGCCGTTACGGAAGCCGCAAGCTGGCAGATCACATACTGCTCATCTCCCGCCCCCACAAACCACTGGGCCACCGTCATCGTCACAAGCACCACCGCATAGTAGAGAAAAAGCGGATAAACAATTTTAAGTACCTTCCCCATCATAACAGCTCCTCAATCAGATCCGGCAGCGCCCCCATATCGTCACACACAAAAGCCGCTCCGGCCCGCTTCATCTCCTCAGCATCCCCGAAGCCAAAGCTCACCGCAACGCAGGCCATATTCACAAGGGCCGCGCCCTCCACGTCAAACATCGTATCGCCCACCAGACACATCTGATCACAGGAAAGATCCGGCCAGCGCCCCATCATCTCCCGCAGCACCTCCTCCTTCGTCCCGATCCGCCCGTCCATCGTCGCACCGGTCACCTCGTCAAAAAGAGAAAGAATCCCGAAGTGCGCAAGAATCCTCCTGCAGCTTTCCTCCGGCTTTGAGCTTGCCATGCCGATCCGGTAACCCCGCTCCCTTAAGGTGCAAAGACAGCTCTCCACCCCCGGATAGAGACTGCACTCATAAATGCCCGTAACATTGTAACGCTCCCGGTACACCGAGACCGCCGAAAGTCCCTGCTCCCTCGAAAAACCGTAGTATTTCTCAAAGCTTGCGGCCAGCGGCGGCCCGATAAACACCTTAAGCTTCTCCAGATCCGGCTCATGAATCCCAAAGTGAGAAAGCGCATAGCTTACGCTCTTCGTAATCCCTTCCGAGGAATCCACAAGAGTTCCGTCCAGATCAAAAAGTACTGCCTTCATAATTTCTCCTTGCTTTTTCTTTCAAATCAGATATAATAGTATCGAAAACTAATTGTATGAGCAGAGTAGGATTGTGTGCGTAAAGTGCCGGGTGAACAGGGAGTTGTCATCCGGACGAAGAATTACGAAAATTCGCGGTACATGATCCGCATCCCGCTGCTACATAATCGGATGCTATCCTCCTTTTTATGTAGTCAAAGGAACTGCTGAAAGGAGGATTTTTCATGAAAAAAACAAAAGCAATCAAAGAACTCATTCAAAGCTCCATGCGCGAATTTGCCTCGACCAGGACGCTGGCACTCTGCGGCATCATGGGGGCCCTCTCCCTGGTACTTGGCATGGTGGCAACCATCTCGGTGGGCCCCTACATAAAGATCGGCTTCTCGGGACTACCGAACCGCATCGTCGAATGCCTCTTCGGCCCGGCGGTGGGCTGCATCTTCGGCGGCACGATGGATCTCTTAAAATTCGTCGCAAAGCCCGACGGCCCCTTCTTCTTCGGCTTCACCTTCAACGCCATGCTGGCGGGCGTACTCTACGGCTCCATCCTCTACCGAAAGCCCCTCACTGTGAGGCGCATATTCGCAGCGGAGCTTGTCGTAAAAATACTCGTCAACTGCTGCTTCAACACACTCTGGATCTCAATGCTCTACGGCAAAGGCTTTTTCGTACTGCTGCCGGTCCGCCTGATCAAAAACGCCGTCATGCTTCCGGTGGACACCGCAATCGTCTTCTTTACGCTGACCTTCGTGACAAAGCTCGCCGCACAGCTTTCCTTTGTAAAACAGAAACCGTAAACAGCACACCGCGGGGGCATTCCCCGCTATTTTTTCACGCCCTTCGTATCCCGGTTTCCCACATGCAGGCGGTTTAAGGCAAGCTTCTTTCCCTTAACCTCCAGCTCCACACTGTCCCCCTCCCGCAGCACATAGATAGCCTTTAACACATCGCCGTCGTCCAGCTTCATGCCCCGCACGCCCACGGCGGTCTTCTTTTTCTCCGGCACAGCGTCGCAGTCGATGCGCAAAAAGACGTCCTTCGCCGAGTGCATGACGATGGTCTCCGCAAAGGAGCGCTCATGCACAAAAATCAGCTCGTCGTTCTCTAAAAGCTTTGTCGCCGCCGTCGTCTTCTTTGATACGGCAAACTCCGCGCCGTCCACCACCTTAAGCATGGACAGCCTGGTGCCGAACACCAGTCTGGATCTCGCCACATCCGACAGACAGGACAGATAGACAAAATTTTCCGTCCGGCTGTCGTAGTTGCTCACGTTGTCAATCGGTGTGCCCTTATCCCGGAACCGTCCGTAGGGCAGATCCAGCACCTTCACAAGATGCAGCTGTCCCCTGTCCGTAAAAATACAGATCTTATCCGTATTTTTGCAGGTGAACACATACCGGTTCTCGGCGTCCGCCGTCTCCCGGTTCCGCTCGTACACG
>CATJJD010000322.1 GCA_949740385.1 uncultured Lachnospiraceae bacterium | reverse complement strand
ATTCGAAATCCGATAGTTATACCCCAGCTCCTCATGCTCATACCAGGGCGCCGACTGCCGGCTCTGGGGGCTCCACTTTCTCGCCTTTTCGGCACTGTATCTGTCGTGAACAAGCAGCATCCCGCCGGAGCTTCCGGTGATGATCTTGTTGCCGTTAAAGCTGACCACTCCGTAATCCCCGAAAGAGCCGGTCTGCCGGTTTCCCACCGCCGCCCCCAGGCTCTCCGCCGCATCCTCAATCAACACCGCATCATGGGCATCGCAGATCCGTCTGATCTCCTCCACCTTTGCCGGCGTCCCGTACAGATGTGCAAGCATCACAAGCCTGACATCCGGATACATCGCAAAGGCCCGCTCCAGCGCAGTCGGATCCATATTCCAGGTTTCGTACTCACTGTCAATAAATACCGGCTCGCCGCCCTCATACACAATCGGGTTGACCGTCGCGCCCAATGTCAGGTCCGAGCAGAACACGCGCCTTCCATACAGCGCTCCGCCGTACCCTCTCCCTTCCGGCGTGCTGACTCCGGAGGAAGCGCCGTACAGCCGCTCCGCCGCCAGCTTCACCGCAAGGTGCAGCGCCGCGGTTCCGCAGGAGAGCGCAACGGCACAGGGCATTCCCACGTATTCGCTGATCTGCCGCTCAATCACGTCAATATTTTCCCCGACGGTGCTCATCCAGTTGGTCTCGTAAGCCTCAGTCATATACAAAAGCTCTTCCCCGTGCATGGTCGGCGACGCCAGCCAGATTTTTTTCGAAAACGGCTCTAAATTTTCAAATCGCCGATCCTTTTTTAAATCAAACATCCTCTGTTCCTATTTTTGCTCCACCATCTCAATCCCCAGATGAATCACCGTCTTCCCGTTCATAAACGGCACCTCAACCTCCGCGATTCTCCTATGCAGATTGATCTTTTTTATCATACCTTCCATACCCTTAAGGGGCCCGGAAACAATTCTTACCTCGTTTCCCTCGCCGACGGCGATCTGCGACAGGCCGACCTCGTAATCACTGCCGTTATCCCCGCTTTTTTTCAGCAGAAGATCCAGCCAGCGCTCTTCCCGTTCCGTGAGCGGGATAAAATATTCCAGATCCCGGCCGAGCATTTTTGTTAAAAACGGAACCTCTTTTAAATGCACATACAGCGCTTTCGCGTCCTCCGTCGTGACAAAAACATACCCCGGCAGCAGTCTTTCGCGAACCTCGACCCACTTTCCGCGGAATTTTTTCCTCATCAGTCTTGTCGGGTGGAAACACCGGCTGCAGAGCTCCTCCGGAAGTATTTTACTGATATGCGTTTCGGTTTTTTGCTCCTCCTGCGGCGCCACCTGCAGCACGTAATATCCCATATCCGATCCCCCCAGAACTTTTTATTTCCGCCGGCAGGGCAGGCTTCGCCATCCGAAACACGCTTTTCGTGTCTCGGCCGTTTTCGGATATGTCATACAGAAAAGACTTCCTGTGCCCCTGCTTCAGAAAGCCCCGTCTGTAATCACTGCGATCCTGCCATTGCCTGCCGCGTTTAATACATGATAAACTTTGCAAAAAGAAAACTAATATCAAATATAATTGCCTGCCATCCGCAACGGATAACGGACTACAGAAAGCGCTCCAGCGATGAGAGCAGCCTGCTCTGCTCTCCCGTAAGTCTGCCAAGCGCACACATTTTCTTCTGCACCGCCAGCCATTTTCCAACCCAGCAGCCGTCAACCACACAGCTCTGGGGGATGTCCGCGCTCTCATGCTCTCTGCAGTACTGCTCTGCAATGGCAAAACGCCGCATCCACTGCTGTGTGTCCCAGACCATCCCGGCCGACTCCAGACGGCGCACCCGCTCGGCTGTAAGCGTACCCTTTTTATACTGCAGGCGCTGCCTTTGAATCCATGCGCCAAGCCGGACGCCGTCCCCTGTCCGGTAGTTTTCCGGAACCGAGAGGCTACCGTACTGCTTCGCATATTCCTTTGCCGCCAGAAATCCCCGCTCCCAGGCCTGATCCGTTCGTTTTTCCCAGACCATGCCGATGGTGTCCAGACGGCGAATCTGCTCCGGCGCCGGAGGCGTGCCCCTGCACTTCCCCTGTCTGAGCTTTCTCATCCGGCTGATCCACGCGCCGAGACGAATGCCGTCCTCATCCACATAGCGGCTCGGCACATCCAGATTTCCATGCGCTCTGTAATAGGCGCAGGCGCTGCGGTAATTGCGCTCCCAAAGATGATCCAGTTTGTCCCAGACCATCCCGATGGCCTCAAGCTGACATTTGCGCTCCTTCGTCAGATACTTCGGGTGCGCGCCGGCCCGCTCCCACATTCGCACGGTACAAAGCCACTGTCCGAGGGAAATTCCGTCGTCCGTCACATATTTCACCGAAACATCCAGAGTTCCATTCTCCTCATAATATCGTTTTGCGGCACGGAAATTTTTCTCCCAGCTCGTTTCTGTCTTTATGTCCCATCGCATCCCGACGGCATCCAGCTTTGCGATCTTATCCTCCGTCAGATCACCCTCCAGTTTACCCTTCCGAATATATCTCTGGTTGTAAATCCAGTGCCCCAGCGAGTAGCCATCAGCCGTCACATACCGCGCCGGAACCTCCAGATCGCCGTTTTCCTGATAATATTTCTTCGCCTGTTCGTACATCACGGACCAGGATGTGGTCAGCACCTCCCCCAGCTTCTCAAACAGCATCCGGCAGTCCTGCACCTCGTCGACTATCCGGAAATGCTCCTGCACTATCTCTTCCGTCTCGCCCAGAGACCGGTAATACGCCGCGGCGGTCTGCATTTCCTCCTCAATCGCGCCGATGCTGTAAAGATTGTTGATATTCAGTACAATGTCAAAAATAACCGCATCACTTTTGCTGCTGGCGGACAGTGCCCGGCCGGTCTGCTGTTTGAACACGATCGGCGACACCGTGGGCCGCAGCAGAATCACGCCGTCGATGTCCTCCAGGTGAATCCCCTCGTTCAGCGCGTCGATGCAGT
>CATJJD010000321.1 GCA_949740385.1 uncultured Lachnospiraceae bacterium | reverse complement strand
TCCAGATAAGGGTTTGTCTTAAACGCCGCATTGAACAGGCTCCGTGTGAAGAAAACCAGCTCCTGCCAGTATCCGTACACATATGCCTCCTGCATCGGCGTATCATACTCATCCAGCAGGATAATTACTTTTTTCCCGTAATACCGGCTCAGATAGTCCGACAGGCGGTGCAGCGCAAATGACGCGTCCACATCATCCATATCCGCTGCCACCCGGTCAAAATACTGCCGCTCCCGTTCTCCGAGCAGGCCGCTTTCTTTTAAAAAAGCATTTTTTTCATACAGATCCGAGAGAAGCTCCTTGATATTCCGCCTTGCAGCATCAAAAGCTTTCTCCTTGATGTTGGCAAAGCTGAGGCTGATCACCGGATACGTCCCCTGCAGCGCACGGTACCTCTCGTCCTCCCACACCGCAAGTTTCTCAAACAGGTCTCCCCTCCCGGCATGCTTCACCGAAAAGAAATACTCCAGCATGCTCATGTTCAGCGTTTTTCCGAATCTGCGCGGCCGGGTGATCAGTGTCACACTGTCATTCGACTCCCACCACTCCTTAATGAAGTGTGTTTTATCCACATAAAAACAGTTTTTCTCAATGAGTGTCGCAAAATCCTGTATTCCGATCGCCACATTCCTCGCCATATGCTTTCCTTCCTGCCGTTGTCCGGCTGCCGTTCTCTTCACCCAATCAGCACATTTTTTCCTTCAAACGCAAATCCGTATTTCCGTATCCGCTCCGGCGGTATTCCCCGCCCGGCCAGCTCCGCCTCATAGCGCTTCTCTTCGATCTGCTTCCTCGCATTCTCCACCGTCTCCTCAAGGCTCTTTTCCCTTCTCCCGTTAAACACCTTAAACTCGATGATAAAGGCAGGATCCTCATTATTTTTCGGTTCAAGCATAATGTCGTACCTGCCGAACCCGCTCTCCCGGTTTGACCGAAGGATATAGCGGTCGTTCAGGTCTACCATAAGCCCCAGTACAAAGCCGTGGTAAAACCGCTCCGGCTCACTTCGGGAAGGACGCTTCCCCGTATCAAAGGAGCTGAAGCTTTCACTCGCCACATGGTTCATAAAGTCGTTCATCGCATCGGAGTCGTCAAGCAGCATCGCCTGGATAAACTGGTTGTAGTCCTCAGACACTTCCCCCTTAAACCATCCGTGTACGATCGACCGGAACATCCCAAGCACTTCAAGATTTGTCAGCGTCAGCTCATACCGCACCTTTCCGGCCTCCGCCCAGACCCGGGGATCCTCCGCCGAAACCACCCGCAGGTAACCGCTCGCCAGCAGAAGGCTAAACACCGCGCCCGTATCCGTTTCCAGCTGGTCGTAGACAATCTGCTCATCAATCGCAGCCGTAACATTGCCTCCGCGCAGCAGATCCTCAAATATCTTTTTGATATCCGCCGCCCCCTCCCGGATCAGCCTGCCCGCCAGACTGTTCGAGCTGGTGTTCACCCAGTATGCCCCCACCCTGCGCTTCGACAGGTAATTGATAATCGACCACGGATTGTAGATATCCGTCGTACTGCCAAACGTAAAACCGTCGTACCAGCTTTTCACTTCCTCCTGATCCGCAAGGCCCTGCTCATCCATCGCAGAAAAAACCTCTGCCTCTGTGAATCCAAAGGCATCCGCATATCTGTCTGATGTTGCGGTGACAACCTCAAGGTTATTCAGATCGGAAAACATGCTCTCCTTACTCACTCTTGTAATTCCCGTCATAACCGCGCGCTCCAGATAAGGGTTTGTCTTAAACGCCGCATTGAACAGGCTCCGTGTGAAGAAAACCAGCTCCTGCCAGTATCCGTACACATACGCCTCCTGCATCGGCGTATCATACTCATCCAGCAGGATAATCACCTTTTTTCCATAATACCGGCTCAGAAAATCAGACAGATACTGCAGTGCAAAGATTGCGTCAAGATCATCCATCTCCTTTGTCACACGATTAAAGTACGCGATTTCATCGGCATCCAGGTAACCGCTTTCCTTTAAAAATGCATTTTCTTTATACAGCCTGGAAAGGAGCATATTGATCACCAGCCGCGTCTTTTCAAAGCTGTTCTCTTTTATATTGGCAAAGCTGACGCTGATCACCGGATACGTCCCCTGCAGCGCACGGTACCTCCCGTCCTCCCACACCGCAAGCCCCTCGAACAGATCTCCCCTCCCGGCATGCTTCACCGAAAAGAAATATTCCAGCATACTCATGTTCAGCGTTTTTCCGAATCTGCGCGGCCGGGTGATCAGTGTCACACCGTCATTCGATTCCCACCACTCCTTAATAAAATGTGTTTTATCCACATAAAAACAATTTTTCTCAATAAGCGTCGCAAAATCCTGTATTCCGATCGCCACATTCCTCGCCATCAACAGTTCCTCCCCCGATCAGCACTTTCTTCCCTTCAAACGCAAACCCGTACCTGCGAATCCGCTCTCCGGCAATTCCCTTCGCGATCAGCGACTGCGCATATTTTTTCTCCTCAATCTGCCTTAACGCTGCCGCCACCGTATCCTCCAGCCCCTCCTCGTCACAGGGATCATGAACCTTGAATTCCAGTATCACCGCATCATCCGTCTCTTCATACGGCTCCAGCATCACGTCATATCTGCCGAACCCGCTCTCCCGGTTCGATGTAATGCTGTAACGGTCCGCCAGATCCACCATAAGTCCCAGCACAAAGCCGTGGTAAAACCGTTCCGGCTCACTTTCCGAAGGATTTTTCCCCGTATCGAAATAGCGGAAGGTCGCAAGCGCCGTTTTATTCATGTAGTGGTTCATCGCCCTGAGATTGCCCTCCAGCAGGGCCTTTAAAAAGGTATTGTAATGGGGCGTGTAATCCAGGAACCACCCGTCTATCATTTGCTCAAACATCACGCGGACCTCTGTGTTCGTCAGTCTCAGACAGTACTGTGTCCGCCCCGTTTTCAGATTCAGCCGGAAATCCTCCACCCTCAGATACCCGCTGGCAACAAACAGGCTCCACACCGCGCCGGCGCTTTGCTCAAGCTGGTTGAACACAATCTGTTCGTCCAGCACAGCTGTAATCGCTTTATTCTGTAAAAGTATCTCAAAGCTCTGTTTCAGCTCCGGCGCCCCCTCCCGGACCAGCTTGCCCGCCAGACTGTTCGAGCTGGTGTTCACCCAGTATGCACCCACCTCTCCGTTATCCAGATAATTGATGATCGACCACGGATTGTAGATATCCGTCATCTCCCCAAACGTAAATCCGTCGTACCAGCGCTTCACCTCTTCCCGATCCGACAGCCCCTGCTCATCCATCGCCGCAAACACCTCCGCCTCCGTAAAACCAAAGGCATCCGCGTATTCCTTCGATGTCGTCGTGACCACCTTAAGGTTATTCAGGTCGGAAAACATGCTCTCCTTACTCACCCTTGTAATTCCCGTCATAACCGCACGCTCCAGATAAGGATTCGTCTTAAATGTGGCATTAAACAGGCTCCTTGTGAAAAAAACCAGCTCCTTCCAGTACCCGCACACATACGCCTCCTGCATCGGCGTATCGTATTCGTCCAGCAGGATAATCACCTTTTTGCCGTAATGCCGCATCAAAAGGCTCGACAGGGCATTCAGCGACTCCGCCGCAACATAGTCCTCCATG
>CATJJD010000320.1 GCA_949740385.1 uncultured Lachnospiraceae bacterium | reverse complement strand
TCGTTTGCAAATATTACAACCCGTCATATTTCCGCTCCGGGACATTTGCAGGTGTTCAGTGAAAAATCCATACAGATGCTGCTTCAGGATAAGTTTCAGATTATTGGAAAATGGGAGTTTGGGGCAGGGCTATACGGATCTGATTAATTATGCCATGATTATGGCGGAGGAAAAAGAGAATGCCTTGTACAATAAACTGATTGACATGAGTAATATAATTCAGCCGATTTTTGACGCTGAGGGGCTGGCGGATCAGATGTTGGTGGTGGCTCTGAAAAGACAGGGAATGAGTCGGCAGTACAAACTAGGAGAAAATATATGATCAGTATTTATGATGAAGAGAAAGCTTTTGAATATGAAAACGGGTTTTATCTGACTTCCAGGCCGTACAGGATGGGAAATATTCTGGCTCATTATGAACTGTACAAAATGATTACAGACCTTCCGGGGGGGGTATTGGAGTTAGGTGTTTTTAAGGGCGGGTCCCTGATCCAGTGGGCTACTTTCCGTGAACTTCTGGAAAATGAGAATTCGAGAGAGATTACGGGATTTGACGTGTTTGGCGAGTTTCCGAAAGTGGAAACGGTGGAAAACGACAGAAAGTTTGTACAAAACTGGAATGAAGCTTTTCATGGTGAGTTTCTCAGTGACGGAGAGCTTATGAAGAGTCTGCGGCTGAAAGAAATGGGCAATATTGAGCTGATAAAAGGCGATATTATGCAGACCCTGCCAGCGTATCTGGAAAAGAATGGGCAGCTTAGGATTGCACTGCTGCATATTGACACCGATGTATATGAACCGTGCAGACTCGGTCTGGAGTTGCTGTATGATCGGGTTGTTCCGGGGGGCCTGATTGTTTTTGATGATTATGGAACGGTGGAGGGAGAGACAAGGGCTGTGGATGAGTTCTTTGAGAGAAAGGATATTTGTCTGCACAAATTTTCTTTTTCCCATAATAAGCCATGTTATATGATAAAAAAGAAAGTTGGATCATGCAGAGATGATACGGGTATTTAAAAAATTTTACAGACTGTTAAATCAGCACCAGAAGAACAGAGTTGTTATCCTGTTTTTTATGATGCTAATCGGGGCCTGCTTTGAGGTGCTTGGCGTATCTATGATGCTTCCGCTTGTCACTGCGGTCATGGATGCGGATATTATTAGAGAAAATGTGGTATGTGCCTGGATATGCAGGACGTTTCATCTGCAGGATCACGTCAGTTTTGTGATCTGGTGTATTGCCGCACTTGTAATTATTTATATTGTAAAAGCCGCATATCTGACGTTTGAATATTCGATTCAGTATCGGTTTGTGTATAACAATCGTTTTATGACGCAGTCAAGGCTGCTGAAAGCATACCTGAAGCGGCCGTATGAATATTTTTTGACTTCGCAGTCTGGCGAGATTGTGCGGATTGTGCAGGAGGACGCCCGCAATGCGTTTGATATGCTCACCGTAATTTTAAATTTTGCAACGGAAGCGGTGGTTGCCGCTGCTGTGATCCTCGCAATTTTTATTATCAATCCCTTCATGACGGCTTTTGTGGCTGCGACGCTTTTCATACTGATTGCAGTAATTGCCAGAGGCCTGAAGCCCCTTCTGCGCAGGGAAGGCCGGATTTATCAGGAAACCTACGCGGCCACAAACAAGTGGCTCCTGCAGTCCATCACCGGCATCAAGGAGGTGAAGGTCACCCGGACCGAGCCGTTTTTTCTGGACAATTTTGTGAAATACGGGCAGAAAATGGTCAACGCGGCCCGCTGGAACAGCACGCTGCAGACGATTCCCCGCAATCTGATCGAGCTGGTTTCCGTGTGTTCCATGATGATCGTCCTCGGCATTATGATTGCCATGGGAAAGGAGATGGAGTCTCTGATTCCGTCGCTGTCGGCCTTTGTGATGGCGGCGGTGAAGCTTCTGCCGAGCGCCAACCGGATGCTGGCGGGGGTGACGCAGATGACATTTTATGAGCCGGCGCTGGACAACATGCTGGCGAATCTGGATGTGCTGGAGGAGGAGACGGCCGGCGGGCAGGAGGAAGTGAAGGAGCTGCCGCTGACGAGGGATATAAGACTCCTCGGCATTGATTATACGTATCCGGGCGGGGAGCGAAAGATCTTTGCGGGTGCGGATCTGACCATTCCGGTGGGGAGCTCCATCGGGATCGTCGGCACGTCGGGAGCGGGAAAGACGACGGCGGTGGATATACTTCTTGGGCTTTTAAAGCCGCAGGCCGGAAAGGTTCTGGCGGACGGCGTGGATGTGTCCTCAAACATGCGCGGGTTTTTGGCGCACATCGGCTACATTCCGCAGATGATTTTTATGCTGGATGACACGATAAGGGAAAATGTTATATTCGGACATAAGGAGGGCTTAAGGTCGGAGGAAGCCCTGTGGGCGGCCCTTGAGGAGGCGCAGCTTGCGGACTTTGTCAGGGAGCTGCCGAAAGGGCCTGACACGATGATTGGCGAGCGCGGCGTGCGCCTTTCCGGCGGACAGCGGCAGCGGATCGGGATTGCGCGCGCCCTCTACACCAATCCGGATGTGCTTGTATTTGACGAGGCGACCTCAGCGCTGGACAATGAGACGGAGGAGGCCATCATGCAGTCGATCCACGCGCTGCACGGGAAAAAGACGATGATTATTATCGCTCACCGGCTCACGACGATCGAGGGCTGCGATGCGGTGTACCGTGCAGGGGAGGGGAAACTGACGCGGGAGCGCGGTTAGGCTCTCACAGGAATTCATTCCAGTAGATACTGTAAAATCGGCTCAATATACTTCTCATCCGAAATATCATACGACGAGGAGATCATCTGAATCATAACAGATTCAGCCTCGGTTTTCTCCTTTTTCGCGTCAAGGGATTTTCGAAACATTTTCATCATTAGTCTGGACGGGGCAGACATTTTCTCATAATTGAATCCGCCGGGGCAGTAAAATGCTTTTATTTTTTTGCGCTCTGCATCGCTGAAATTTTGTTTCAGGGCGACTGAAGCCTCCGGATTTTCTGCAGGGCTTGCGCCAACACAGAATGCGATCAGCTTTTTGTCGGGCCACCGGCCGGCGTTCTGCTTAAACCAGCCGATTTTGCTGGTGCCGCCCGCGCAGGCCCAGCTGCCGAAAATAATTGCTTCGTATGGCGACAGATCTTTTTTCTTTGCGTCGGAGAGCGGGAGACATTCAGCGCCCGCGGCTTTTGCGATCCACTCGGCATAGCGTTTGGTAAACCCGGTCTTTGAGTTGTAAATAACGATCGTTTTCATCTTTTATTTTCCTCTCTCATTTTTGCTTTCATTTCCAGATTTTCTATTCCCGCGTAAAGCTTTGACAGAAGCGCAAACAGCGTTTCGATCTCACTTTCCGAGTAGACTTCAAAAAGATACTGCAGCTCTTCCTGATATTCGGCAAAGCTGTTTTCAAAATAGTTGTCGGCTTTTTCAGTGGAACAGATGCACATGGCTCTTGCATCACTCTGGCTTTGCCGGATGGTGGCAAAGCCTTTTTTCACAAGAGCGTCGGCCAGCTTTCGAATATTCTGTCTGGAGCATCCCAGCAGGCTTGCGAGCCGGGTAAAGGTCAGCAGCTCTGACGACTGCCGGACGATTGCCAGCAGCATAAACTGCTTTAGCGACAGCTCCGGGATATGGCTGTCAAAGAGCGTCTGCAGCCTGTTTCCGGCAATGAACAGCGTGCTGAAAACAGCTTTTCTTCGGTTTTCTGTGGTGTCTGAAAATTTTGCGGTCAGTTCATCTGTCAGCATGGATTCCTCCTGATTGGAAACTTGTTACTTATTTTA
>CATJJD010000319.1 GCA_949740385.1 uncultured Lachnospiraceae bacterium | reverse complement strand
TGGAAAAGAGACGAAGATCAAGGGCCAGACGATGGATGCGAAGGGTGTCATCCTTGATACGGTTGAGTATCCGGGCAACGGAACCGTAACGGTTACCGAAACCAACATCGCTGCAGGCGGCTATGTTACAACAGAGGGTCTCTACCTCGACAAGATCGGTGACACCGCTACGTTTGATGTGGTATACCACAGTGGAAAGTGGGACAATGCAACCGGAATCGAGACAGTCGTTGAGAGAAAGGGTCTTGTTGTTACAGCAGTTGACGCGGCAGCGATTGACGGCTGGGCTGTAAAGGTTGGTAACAGCAGCAGCTCTTTCGCAGCTGTTAAGGAGACGAAGCTTGCAGTAAATGACGAAGGAAAGTCTGCATACATCCAGATGACAGACGCTGCAAAGATTACCTCTACTGATATCTCTAACTTTGTTGTTGAGTCTTCTGATATGGATACACTGGTTGTATCTCAGAGCGATGATCTTAACAAGAACGGTGAAGTAATCCTTACCCCGAACAAGGCCGGAACCGCTTATCTGGTTATCAGAGATAAGAATACACAGAATGTTGTAAAGACGCTTCCGATCGCAATCGTTGCAGCGCGTAAGCCGGTATCTGTTTCTACAGATAAGTCGTCTACGAGCCTTACCTACTTCAAAAAGGGAGATTATAAGGATTCTGCAGAAGTTATTGTAACTGTAAAGGATCAGTATGGCGAAGATGTTAAGATTGAAGCCGGTGATGTGACTACAGAGGCTAATGATACTTCTGTCGCAAGCGTAGTTGTTGATAAAAATAAGATTACCGTTACAGCTGATAAGAATGTAGATAAAAAGACATCCGCTACTGTAACTGTAAAATTCCGTGAGTTATCAAGAAAATTCACTGTAAATGTTGCACCGGCAGCTTCGGGTACTGTAAATGGCTATGTTGTTGATGCTTCTGCCGCAAGAACAGATGCTATTATCAAGGCGGATGCAAGTGCTGATACCGTTGTTACTTTCCAGACATTTGGAACTGTAAACGGAGCAAAGTCTACTGTAATCGAAGATAATTTTGAAGTTACACTGACTAAGGGAAATACTACTTACAAGGTTGATACAACTTCTCCGTCAGCATTTGCAATTGATCCGATTGTTAATACTGATGTTAAGGTTCTTGATATTGTAAGCGGCGGCGCAATCAAGCTTAGCGTAAACGATATCGATACTGGTTGGAAACTGGAAGCTGGTGCCTATACATTAAAGGTTACCGTTACGGAGAATAATGTCAAAAAGACAGTTACCAAGACACTTGTTGTTACCGATACGCAGCCGAAGGTTACCGTAAATCGTGTAAAGACAACTGGCAGTAATGTTGCTGAATGCTTCGAAATTTTCTATGATGGAAAGAAGCAGGATGTACAGCCGATATTCTGGAATGCAAAGAAAGAAAATGTTACCAATGATGCAGGTACAGTATCTGTTTCCTACGCAATTGTTACAATTGATTTAGGAAATGGCAACAAGGTTGCACAGAGAGTAAATATTGGTCTGACTGTCAGAGTAGAGTAATTATTTCCAAAATTGAAAGAAAAACTTAAGAGGGGGCTTCGGCCCTCTCTTATTTTAATTTCAATCAGCAGAAAAATGGAGATGAAACAGATTTCCTGCTCAATAAAAAACAGAGACTGTCACTGAAATGAAACGTAGTGTTAAAAAATTTAATTGACTGGTGGATGCTTAAGCACCGTCTAAGAATATATGATGTGCTTTTTGAGCTGCGTCATAAAAACAATACAAACGCTATTATTATGGAATTCAGAGGGAGAAACCCAAATGAAAAGGTCGACCTGAAGACTGCCGTTGCCGATGTACGTTCTCCACCTGATCGAAAAATACAGTATGGTTCTGACCGTAGAAGGTATCCGGCATATTTGCAAGTATGCGTTTACACGTTCTGTGGAGACAGTTTTGACAGAAACTGAAACATGAGAAAACAACCGATTGATCGCAACAGAAAAATGGCAACTGTACGGAAAAGTTCCGTATTGGTGCATTATTCAGCTTAACTTAATTTTATTCTGTCAGTCGAGATCGATTGGGTACAGCCTATGCAAACTGCTTTCCATACTGCGCCAGATAGATTCCTGCCTGTTCCGAAGACAGTCCGATTTTATCCTGAAGTTTTTTCAGTATGGCCGAGTCGCCCAGCCCTTCCTCCAGACTGATCTCAATCAGCATCCGAGCCTTTCTTTCGGCTCTTCCCCTGCGGATGAGTTTTTCAGATTCTGTTTCAATTATGACGCCGCCCATGATATGCACCAGCCTTTCCTCATTTTGATTGCCATTGGTTCTGTGCGTAATGATTGTGTTTACAGACCCCATCAGATCTATGATCTCATGATCCTGCAGTTTTTCTTTTCAGGCAATTGTACCATCACATCCGTTATTCTGATATTTCAGAAAGCAGGGCTTTCTTCCGTGTCGAAAAGGAGAGGACTTTGCCCTCTCCAAAAATTCATATGTTATTTTAATTACTGTTCCGTATTCAGGCAATTTATGCAAACTGTTTCCCATACTGTGCCAGATAGATTCCTGCCTGTTCCGAAGACAGTCCGATTTTATCCTGAAGTTTTTTCAGTATGGCCGAGTCGTCCAGCCCTTCCTCCAGACTGATCTCAATCAGCATCTGAGCCTTTCCTTCGGCCTTTCCTTCATCTCTTCCCCTGCGGATGAGTTTTTCAGATTCTGTTTCAATTATGACGCCACCCATGATATGCACCAGCCTTTCCTCATTTTGATTGCCATTGGTTATGTGTGTGATGATTGTGTTTACAAACCCCATCAGATCTATGATTTCATGATCCTGCAGTTCACCCTCTCTGTGCAGCTGTATCATCGCATCCCGGAAATATGTCAGGTCCTTCACCGCAGCTTCAATGTCATCGCCGGAAATCAGATCCTTTTCGTATCGTGCGATATAAAACGGGATATAGGGAAACAGCCTTTTTTCTACAATATACTCCTTCGTCAATTCATCCAGAATAACATTGGGAGAAGTATAATCCACCGCCTGCCCGTCCGGGAAGGTAAAGGTGATCGTCGTCGTTTTCGGCGTTGATTCAGTTCTTCGGATATACAGGATTGAAAACCGCGGCATCGGAATGGTCGCATGACCAATATCCCACGTTGCGCACTGCCTTGCTGCGATAAACGCATACTCGGCTATCCGGATCGCCATCGAGCCGTCGTCGTAGCTCTGGCACTCCAGAAGGTATGTGTCCCCACCGATCCGGATAAGAAAGTCGGAAACCAGTTCCTCGATCTCCTTACTCCCGTCTGCGGTCTCTTTCTCCGTCAGATAACCCTCGGAAGGAAGAATGCTGACATCCGTGTCCGGCGGGTAGCTTTTCCCGAAAATATCATTGATAACGGAAATAAAAAGCCTCCGGTGTCTGCTTTTCATAGTTTTAAATACGTTATCGTAGTCATGTGTCTTTTTCGGCATGTGTGTTCCCCTTTCCGGATTTTCCTTCGTACAGGGGAAATATCCTGCCCTTATTATAGCGCAGAAGTATTGCCATTGCAACGAAGAAAAAATGAGGAATCAGCAGGAATCAGCAGGAATCAGCAGGAATCAGTAAGGAATCAGCGCCCATCTGTTACTTACGCGTATATTGTCTGTACCTTACCCGTTACTTATCCCCTGTTATTGTTCCGGTTTTATCACATAGCTATCCCTGAATCTCTGCATTCTACGGCGTCCCCTTCCCTCCGATTTCCGGCCAAGGTAACTTACAAGAAATCCGGGAAAAAGTCTACCAAGACTTACAAGTGCGCGGTTACCGTTAAGAATCCGTCCATCACGATGAAGAAGGATC
>CATJJD010000318.1 GCA_949740385.1 uncultured Lachnospiraceae bacterium | reverse complement strand
CGGGATCTTAGCTCAGCTGGGAGAGCATCTGCCTTACAAGCAGAGGGTCATAGGTTCGAGCCCTATAGGTCCCATTAGTCAGATCAAATGATTTGCCGGCGTGGCGGAACAGGCAGACGCGCGGGACTTAAAATCCCGTTGTAGCAATACAGTACCGGTTCGATTCCGGTCGCCGGCATTACAGCGAGAGCTGTAAACAGAATATGTGTGCGTAGCTCAGCTGGATAGAGCACTTGGCTACGGACCAAGGTGTCGGGGGTTCGAATCCTCTCGCGCACGTAGAAGAGAACGCTGAAAACGAAAGGTTTCAGCGTTCTCCTTTTATAAAAATAAATTAAGGAAGGAAAGAGTCATGAAAAAACGAAGAAGGTTATTGCTTGCGGTGACCGCTGTGCTGATGTGTACCGCCTGCGGAAGTGACGACAGGAAGGCGGATGAAGGGAATGCGCCTGTGGAAAACAGTGAGGCGGACCGCTCTGAGGAGAAGGAAACGCTCCCTGCATCGCAGGAATACGTCTCCTCGGATCAGACATACCAGGTGACGCTGCTGCAGGGGCTGACCCAGACGGACATGCAGCTGCAGGCCGGAACAACCATGATGGGACTGGACGGGGGATCGGAGCTGTCCGGGTTTTCCTGTGTCTCCGTGGGCGGGCCGAAAACCGGCATCCCGGGCAACCCGGAAGGGATAGAAACGCTTGAGGACTATGCGGATTACATAGCCGACATGGCGCTGGACGGCTCCGGCGTAACGGTGAGCTGGGAGAGCGCCGACGCTGCGGCAACGGAAGGAGCGGACCAGTGCCTTGCGAGAGAAGGCAGGGCAAAGAGCGGAACCGGCTCCGGGCAGGCATACGCGTACTACGCGGAGGCGGCCGGCTGCTACTATTCGGTTATCATCGTGGGAAATGACGGGGATGTGGAGAATGCGAGACAGGTGCTGGCGCTGACGTTTCTTGACGGAACGGGAGCGAAGGATACGACCGCAGATTTCATCAACGGCATGTCGGCGGTTCTGGATTCTGTAAACGGCATCAATGTCCGGGAGACATTCCGGATGCTGGAGGAGACGGGAACGGAGGAGAGCCAGCTTGAGGATCTGGCGTCTCAGGCGAGAATGTCGCTGTCGTCCAATTGGGGCGTGGAAAATGCAGAGGATCTGGCGGAGACGGTGGACTGGCTGATGAAGGAAGGGCACAATCAGGACGCCCTGCAGTTTCTTGAGGAGTACGGCGGCACAAAAGAGACCGACCGCAGCGCTTTTGACGCGAAGCTGAAGGAGCAGGGACTGAGCGAGGGAATGTACACCGGCCTGATGGCTGCTTACGATGCCTACATCGCATACGGCGAGGGTGCAATCGCCGCCTGGGATCTGAGCCGTGTGGGAACCGTCATGGGCTTTGGCTACGCGTCCGGCTACTGCAGCTACGAGGAGGCGATGGATACGCTGCTTGAGGCGGCGGAGAAATCCAAAAGCCTGTTTGGTTCCTGGGAGGATTTTAATCAGAGCTATCTCTACGGCTACTCCTACTGGGCGGAGGAGTCTCTGGACGATCCGGACAGCAGCGCAGCAGAGCGGGCGTCCATTGTGGAGAGCATGAGTGCGCAGGCCAACGGGCCGTTCTCTGTTGACTGGAATATGGAACTGAAAAAAGAGTGGTGATCGGCAAAGCCCGGGGGAGAGGAGACGGTTTTTGGCTCTCTTCCCGGGCTTTTTTGCGGGATGCCTACACCCCGTGGGCGGAGTCTCTGGTGAGCAGAAACCGCCTGTGATATTTGAGCTTTGCGAATTCGGAGATCTGCTTCATGTAGATGACGTCGTATGCGCCGCCGACGGCGCCGACCACCGGAATGCCCTGCAGAAATTTCATGTAGAGCAGCTCCTTCGAGAGCATCCCGGCTGTCCGCCGGATCTGTTCGGACAGGGAGACGTCCTCCCGAAGCGCGGGGACGGGGATGCAGTTTTCGATCTCGATGTTTACGGCGGCCAGATGATCGCCGTAGGAGACGGCGCACTCGATCAGAAGAAGGATAAAGTACTTTTCCTCCTCCGACGTGTAGTCGAATCCGTAGTGCAGCGCGATTTCGTAGATGCACTTTAAGATCATTCCGGTGAACACCGGGATGTCGGGAAGGCCGACGCCGAGAACGCCCATGCCGATGCCCGAGACGCCGGAGAGAAGCAGATTCACGTTTTTCGCCCGGTTGGCGTTTCTGGAAAAGGCCCGCAGGGATTTCCCGCTGCCGTACACCTCGTCGGCGTAGACGTTCACCTGGTACGCCTTCTCCAGCGAATCTCTGTTGTATGTCTTCTCGATCACGCCGGTTCCCTTCTCGAAAACGAGAAAGAACGCCTTCTCGAAAGCGGCATCCAGCGTGTGCTGCAGCTTATCCGGCACTTTTTCCGCCAGCATCCGGTTTAAGGCGGACTCCTTTTTGTCTCTTCTCTTATCCAGAAATGCCGTCTCTTTCCGACACAGCGCGTCCCACTCTCTCTGAGCCGGGGATTTCCGGTTTCTTCCTGCTGTAAATATCATATTGTACTCCTCCCAAAAAATGTTCCTGTCACTGCAGATCGTAACACAGCCGTATGGCAATGTCAATTTACGGGGACGGGGCTGCGGTGAATTTCATTTTGACAATACGGCGGAAACGGGATAAAATACTGGGAGAAAGTGAGGTAACTGGCATGCAGATTTCCAGCAGATTTACACTGGCGGTTCACATACTGGCCTGCATTGAAATATTTAAGGACAGCTGTAAGGTGACGAGCGAGTTTCTGGCGGGCAGCACGAATGTGAATCCGGTGATTGTGCGCAGGATTCTCGGTCAGCTGAAGGCGGCGAAGCTTGTGGAGGTGACCAGAGGCTCCGGCGGCGCAGCTATCGCCCGCCCGCCGGAGCAGATCACCTTTCTCGACATCTACCGCGCGGTTGCCTGTGTCGGGAGCGGATCGCTGTTTCATTTTCACGAGAATCCGAATCCGGACTGCCCGGTGGGGAAAAATATTCACGGGGCTCTGGACAGTAAGCTGCGGCAGGTGCAGGATGCGATGGAGCGGGAGCTTTCCGCGATCACGCTGGAGGATGCTGTGAGGGATACAAGAGAGCTGCTTTGAGCAGTACGGAGCGAGTATGCTGACTTACAATATGGACCGCCGCGGGGACGAGTCACGGTACTATTACATTTATAAAATGATCCGGAAGGACATCCAGGAGGGCAGGCTTTTAAAGGGGGAGAAGCTGCCCTCAAAGCGCGCGCTGGCGGAGCACCTGGGGGTGAGCCTGATCACAGTGGAGAACGCCTACCAGATGCTTAAGGGGGAGGGCTACATCGAAACCAGGGAGCGGAGCGGCTACTATGTGTGCGAGATCAACGCCCTGCTGCGGGAGCAGGCGGGGGAGAGGCGTCTTGTGATGCTGCCGGAGCGGCAGAAGAGCCAGAAGGCGCAGCCCGGCTTTCCGTACTCCCTCTATTTTAAGACGGTGCGGCGTGTTATCACCGACTACGGGGAGGAGCTGATGCGGCCCTCGCCGGGCGAGGGCTGCGCCATACTGCGAAACAGCATCGCATCCTACCTGCTGCGCTACCGGGGCGTGTTTGCCCAGCCCGGGCAGATTATCATAGGCTCCGGGGCAGAGCACCTGTACGGAACCGTTGTGCGGCTGTTGGGCAGAGACTGCTGCTACGGGATCGAGGACCCCTCCTACCCGCAGATCCGCAAGGTGTACGAGGGCACGGGGGCGGTCTGCGAGCCGCTCTCCATGGGAGAGGACGGGATAAAGAGCGAGCTGCTTAAGAAGACCCGGGCGGACGTGCTGCACGTTACGCCGTTTCACAGCTACCCGTCGGGGGTGACGGCCACCATCGGCAAGCGCTACGAGTATCTGAAGTGGGCGCGGCAGAACCGGCACTATATTGTGGAGGACGATTTCGACAGCGAATTTTTCATGCCGGGCAAGCCGGTGGAGACGCTGTTCATGCAGGACGACAGCGGGTCGGTGATCTACATCAACACGTTTTCCAGAAGCCTGTCGCCGTCGATCCGCATGGGCTACATGATACTGCCCGAGAGGCTTCTCCCCCGCTACCAAAAGACCAGCGGCGGCTTCTCCTGCACGGTTCCTGTGCTGGAGCAGTACGCGCTGGCGGAGTTTATCAACAGCGGCTTTTTCGAGCGGCATCTGAGCCGGGTGCGGCGGAATCTGCAGATAAAGCAAAAAGGGTCTTGACATTTTCCTGTGCTTAGTGTATATATGACATATAAACAGTAAAGCGAGGGAAAGCAAGGTGAATCAATGAAGATTTTACAGAATTCCGGTGAGCCGATTTACCAGCAGATCGCGAACCAGTTCCGGACGGATATTCTTGCGGGCAAATATAAGCAGGGAGAGTATCTCCCCTCGATCCGGGGGCTTGCCAGAGATCTCAGAATCAGCGTCATCACGACGATGAAGGCCTACGAGCAGCTGGCGCAGGAGGGGCTGGTGACGGCGGTTCAGGGAAAGGGCTTTTACGTCAACGCCCAGGACAGTGAGATGCTAAAGGAGCAGCATATGAGGAAGGTGGAGGAGGCGCTGACGGAGGCCATCGCCGCGGCGCGCATCGCCGGCATGACGGGGGACGAGCTGACGGAGGTGCTGCTTGCGCTGCTGGCCATGGAGGAGGGCGGCTCGTAGCCAGAGAAGGAGGTATGACATGAATCAGATGCCGAACAGAAAGCGGGACAAAAGACAGCTGAACGCGGCCATTGGCATGTGCGCCGGTCTTGCGGTGGGGGCGATCGGCCTTGTGGTGTGCACCCGGCTTGGCTGCACCGACTATGCGACGATACCGGTAGTTGTCTGCATGGTGATCGGGGGCATTGCGGGAATGCTGGTAAAGAGCGGGAAGTAGCGGGGGAGTGAGGTGAATCTATGTTGGAAACCCAGGATGGAAAAGAGTTCGAGAGCGTGATCGAGGGGCGGAATCTGCATAAAAAGTTTCGCGGCTTTGCGCTGGATATCGACAGGCTGTATGTTCCGCAGGGCTTTGCCACTGCCCTGATCGGGGAAAACGGCGCGGGAAAGACAACCCTCCTCAACATTCTGGCGGGCATTCGTCTGGACTACCGGGGAGAGCTGTGCTATTTCGGAAAATACACGGCAGAGGATCGGGAGACGAACCCTGTGGTCAAGGAGAATATCGGCTACACCGGCCCGGGAAACTATTATCTTCCCCAGTGGAGGGTGGAGCAGGTGGGAGAGATCAGCGAGCTTTTGTTCGACGGCTTCCACAGAGACCGGTTTGAGGAGTGGTGCGGCAGACTGGCGGTGGGCCCCGACGGCTCAAACCGAAAAATCAGCGCCCTCTCGGACGGCAACCGGATGAAGCTGATGATCGCAGGGGTGATGGCGCGGGATACGAAGCTGCTTCTGATGGATGAGCCGGCGTCGCCTCTGGACCCGCTGATGCGGGATAATCTGTGCGGGCTGATCCGGGAGTATCTCGCACAGGACGAGGGAAACCGCAGCGTATTATTTTCCACCCACAACGTGGCGGATATGGAGAATGTGACGGACTATGTGATTATCATGGAGGGCGGAAGAATCGCAGAGACCGGCTTTGTGGAGGAGCTGAAGGAGAAATACGTGCTGGTCCGGGGAGAGCCGGAGTTCTCTGAGGCAGCGGCGCCCCATCTCGTCTCCATGAACAGCGGCCGCTACGGCTTTGAGGGGATCTGTCAGGCGGACCGCCTGGACGCGCTGGCCGGCTGTAAGGTGAGCGCGGAGACGCCGGGGCTGTCCCAGATCTGCGTGGCCATCATGAAAAAATACTCCGACCTTCACGCGGGCCGGGAAGGAAAGCGGGGGATGTGAGATGCGAAGAGCGTTCCGCAGCTATATGGCGCTCACCCTTAAGAGCTACCGGATTGCTGTTTTTGTGGTGCGGCCCCTTTTTATGCTGGCGGCGGCCTTTATTCTGATGTGGACCAGCGGCGAAAAGGACGGCCTGTATCCGGAAAACCTGCTGTTTGCCTTTGCGGCCGCGGGGGATGTGATGCTGGACGGAGCTCTGTTTGGCGGAATCTGCCAGCGGGGGGCGGCCTGTCTCGGGTACATGCGCACGTCAGATCGGGGCATGGCCGTCTTTTCAGGCGGTCTTTTGGTGGATATGCTGTTTCGGTTCCTGTACTATATGCTGATCGGCGGCTGGTGCTTTCTGTTTACCGGTCTGAGTCAGGATTTTGCGGCGGCAGCCCTTGCGTACACGGCGGTGACGGCGACGATATGCTTCACGCGTCATTTTGACAACTGGCAGGTCGATCTGCTCTGCAGCGCGGGGATTGCCATTTTGTTTTCCGTTTTGTATCTGACCTTTGGCATACTGCAGAACAGACTTGCCGTGGATCTGCAGCCTGCGGCAGCCGTGCTCTGCGTCACTGTTAGCTATGCCGCCGCGCGGCACATGTCCTGGTGCCTGAAGAGGAGCTATTATGAAAAGGAGTCGTTATGAAAGATGATTTTGCAAAGGCAGTTCGTCTGCTGCGGTTTAGTGTGGGGAGAGGCGTAAACACCGCATTGTTTGTCTGGTTCTTTCTGCTTGGTCTTGTGATGGAGAGTGTGGGAAGCTTCGGTGTGATAAAAAGCTTTGAATTCCCGCCGGTGGACGCCGGCTCGATTTTTCTTGTCTGCACCGCCCTCTTCCCTTCGCAGATGCTTCTCTCGGTGGGCACAAGCACGATGGTTCAGACCTCCGTCTGCAAGAAAAAGCTGCAGACCTCGATGCACACGGTGTTTCTTTCCATCGGTGTGACTGTGATGTTCACGCTGATCCTGGCGCTGCGGCTGTCGGGGCTTTTTGCGCAGGGGCTGTCCTTTGACGAGCTGAATATACTGCCGGTCGGAATATTCGCCGCAGTGATTATGATTTATTCGGGATTTGTGTACAAATTCTTTGTGCTGTCCGTCATCGTGCTCTACGGGGTTATGATGGGCTACGGCGCGGTTTCCGGTTACTGGTTTGCGAAAGGGGAGGGCTTTGTGCAGTTTCGGCCGGGGATCGGGAGTGCGGCGGTCAATATTGCGCTCTGCTACGGTCTGATCGCGGCGGCCGCCGGGGTGGAGCATCTGATTGCCCGAAGACTCTACCGGCTTCCGCTGTCAGGGTATGCGCTGCGCTGCTCCGGAAACAGGCGGTGAAAGTAAAAGAGCTGACCTGCGTCAGCTCTTTTGAGGGGAGTATAAATAATTAATAAGAGGTATAACATGAAAAGAATTGCTTCTTTTCTTTTATGATTATATACGAAAAAAAAGTAAATTGCAATCTATTTCGTGCATATTTTTAAAATTTTTTGAGACAATACTTTTTGTAACTGATCAATCAAACCGTGAACAGATTAAAAATCAGTAAAACGGAAAACAGGAGGTACGAAAAGTATGGCGAACAATTCCACAAACAAGAGCGGCAGCACGAATGCAACGAGCAAAGCGACCGGCAAGGCAGGCAACAAGGCGAGCAACGCATCCAATGCATCCAATGCATCCAATGCATCCAATGCGGGCAACGCATCGAATGCATCCAATGCATCCAATGCATCGAATGCATCCAATGCGAGCAACTGCCGCTAGTACGTTTTGCGTGTAACTGCATATTATAATAGAAGACAGATGACAGAGTCCGCTCTGCCATCTGTCTTCTGCTGTATCGTATGTCCGTAAAACGGGGAAAAGAGGAGTAAAATGGGATTTGATCTGGTGTATGCGTCGGACTTAAGCCGCGTGCTCAGAGAAAGCCGGGCGATTCTGGTTGATATACGGATGAGGGAGGACTACGCGAAGGGCCACTGGCCTTCGGCGTACAACTACAGCTACGGGGAGCTGGAGGCGGGGCTTGTGCGGCTTCCTGCAAACCGGCTGGTGGTGCTCTACTGTGAACACGGGGGCAGCAGCATGCAGCTTGCCAGAGCACTGTCGAAGGAGGGGCTTAAGGTAGCCACCGTTGTGGGCGGCTATGAGGCCATGCGAAAGGAAGCGGAAAAAGGTCATAAAAATTTCTGAAAGGTATTTCAAAAACGGATAAAGTATGGCACAATGTACATAGCTGTCCCGGCAGGCAGCCGGGGATGCTGCGGAGGAATGGTATGAGAACATATGAGCTGGTGACGCCGTGCCACTTTGGGCTGGAGGCGGTCACCAAACGCGAAATTTACGATCTGGGATATGAGATAACGCGGGTGGAGGACGGGAGAGTGTCCTTTCGGGGTGACGCAGAGGCTGTCTGCCGTGCCAACATCCACCTGCGCACCGTGGAGCGGGTGCTGCTGGAGGTGGGCCGGTTTCGGGCAGCCACATTTGACGAGCTGTTTGAGGGAATCCGGGCGCTGCCCTGGGAGGAATATATACCGGCGGACGGGAAATTCTGGGTGACGAAGGCCTCCTCGATCCGAAGTAAGCTCTTTAGCCCGTCGGACATCCAGTCCATTGCAAAGAAGGCGATGGTGGAGCGCATGAAGGAGTCCTGTGGGCTGGAATGGTTTCCGGAGGACGGGGCGGCTTACCCGGTGCGCATTTTTCTGCTGAAGGACGAGGTGATGGCTGCGCTTGACACATCCGGCGCGTCCCTGCACCGGAGGGGCTACCGGCTTATGACGAGCCGGGCGCCCCTGACGGAGACGCTGGCGGCTGCGCTTATTATGCTGACGCCCTGGCACGGGGACCGGATACTGGTGGACCCTTTCTGCGGAAGCGGAACGTTCCCCATCGAGGCGGCCATGATGGCTGCGAATATTGCGCCGGGAATGAACCGGACGTTCGCGGCGATGGAGTGGGAGGGCATTGTGCCCCGAAAGCTCTGGGAGGACGCCTTCGCCGAGGCGAAGGAGGCGGTGGAGCCGGACGTTTCGGCGGATATACAGGGTTATGACATCGACCCGGAGGCTGTAAAGGCGGCCAGAGAGAACGCCAGGAGGGCGGGGGTGGAGCATCTGATCCACCTTCAGCAGCGGGCGGTTAAGGATCTGCGGCATCCGAAAAAATACGGATTTGTGATCACAAATCCGCCCTACGGGGAACGGCTGGAGGACAAAGAGGCGCTGCCTGCACTGTACCGGCAGATCGGGGAGGCGTATAAGCTGCTGGACAGCTGGTCGCTGTACGTGCTCACCGCCTGCGGGGACGCTCCCCGCTGGATCGGGCGGAAAGCGGACAAAAACCGCAAAATATACAACGGAATGATGAAGACCTGTTTTTATCAGTTTATGGGGCCGAAGCCGCCAAAGCGCAGCAGGGAGTGAGGTAAGAGGTCGGTGTGAGGAAATGAAGTGTTTGAAGAGATATATTGCATTCGCCGCGGTGCTGGCAGCTGTTTTTCTGTTTAAATTTCAGCTGTCCGGCGCGGACCGGGCCGACATCCGGGCGTTTCGGGGGGCCAATCTGGATGCCGGAGTGTGGAATCCCCTGGTGGCGGAGGAGGTGAACGCGGGGCTCCTTAAGGTTGTGATTGACAACCGGGAGTACACAAGCGAAAACACCCGCCTTTATATGAACAGCGACCGCAACATTATGGCGCCGGTGTCCATGCTCAGAGACGCCTTAAGCTGCAGCGCCCATGTCTACGATAAAGATCTGCTGCTTGTGGAAAAGCACGGCAGGTCCGTGGCTCTGCGGGCGGGAGAGAAGGAGGCGCTTCGGGACGGGGAGAAGGTGCCTGTGGTGTCGGGGCTGGCCCGGGTGGGAGGCGAGCTGTTTGTCAGCATCAACGAGCTGGCGGGGCTTTTGGATTACAGCTGCAGCTTTGACATTGCGGAAAATACCGTGACTGCCGCGGACACGGACGACACGAGAATGACCCCTGCGCGGTTTGACATGCGGGAGAAGGCGCGGGTGTCTCCGGTGCGGAATCAGGGCAGCTACGGGACGTGCTGGGCCTTTGCGGCCACCAGCGCGCTGGAGTCCGCCCTGTATCCGGAGGAGAAGAGCCTGTTTTCCGTGGATCATATGAGCATGAGCAACTCCTACAATGTAAACCAGTATGACGGCGGCGAGTACACCATCGGCATGGCGTATCTAGCCGCGTGGCAGGGACCGGTGTACGAGAAGGACGATCCCTACGGCGACGGCGGGACAGACGAAGGCCTTGCGGCGGTGCGGCACGTACAGGAAATGCGCATTATCGACGGCAAGAACTATGAGGGGATCAAGGAGGCGGTGTTTCAGTACGGGGGCGTGCAGTCCAGTCTCTACAGCACCATCAGAAGCTCCGGAAGCAGCTCTGAGTACTACAATAAGGAGACGGGCGCCTACTGCTATATCGGTACGAAAAAGCCCAACCACGACGTGGTGATCGTTGGCTGGGACGACAATTATCCCGCGTCCAATTTCAACACTCCGCTGGAGGGGGACGGCGCGTTCATATGCCAGAACAGCTGGGGGGAGGAGTTCGGGGAGGACGGATTCTTCTATGTATCCTACTATGACACGAATATCGGAACCCACAACGTGGTGTACACGCGCATAGACGAAACCGACAATTACGACAATATCTACCAGAGCGATCTCTGCGGCTGGGTCGGCAAAATGGGCTATGACAGCGAAGAAATTTACGGCGCTAACGTGTTTTCGGCAAAGGGGGACGAGAGCGTGGCTGCCGCGGGCTTTTACGCCACGGGGGCGGATACGTTATATGAGATTTATATTGTGCGGAACTTTGTGAACGAGAAGTCCTTTGACGGCAGAGTGAAGGTGGCGGAGGGAACCTGCAAGCAGGCGGGCTATTACACGGTTGATTTCGCCTCGCCGGTTCCGGTTTCAAAGGGGGAGCGCTACGCGGTGGTGCTCTTTGTAAAAACGCCCGGGGCCGCCCACCCGATGGCCATCGAGTACGATACCGGAGAGGAGTCGCTGGAAACGGTGGATCTGACGGACGGAGAGGGGTATATCAGCTACAACGGGAAAAATTTCGTGAACGTGATGGAGAAGCAGGAGTGCAATCTCTGCATCAAGGCCTTTACGATGGATCAATAGCGGAGGGAGGTGCGGAACATGGAAGGCGGAATGGATGAAAAGGTGCTGAAAATGATCACGCGTTTTGCAGCCGTGCTGACGGCTCTGGTGTGTGTCAGTCTGCACTTTTTTCCGGAGCTGCACATGCGGGCGGTGATGGCGGCGGAGAGTGCGGGAGGGCAGGAGCGCGGCGGAACGAAGGATGCGGCAAGCCCGAAGGTGGAGGCCGTGGTCAGGGAGGAGCAGGGGCTTTCGGCCCAGCTTAAAATCGAGCTGCCGGAGGGGCTTTCTGCGGAGGAAATTGCGGTTTTGAACGACTGTATGTCCCAGACCGTCTCCATCCGCTTTGCGGGGGGCGTGAGCGAATATTTCAGCGAGTACAGCATCAAGGGCAGAAGCGACCACATAGCGGCCCTCTCCTACTACCGGGACGGGGAGCAGGGGGTGATCGTGCTGGAGCTGGACCAGATCTGCGAGGTCCGTTCCGACTTCCGGGACGACAGCCTGTACATGGACCTTCTGGACCCGCGGGAGGTGTATGAGAAAATTGTGGTGGTGGACGCGGGACACGGGGGCCGCGCGCCGGGGGCCGTAAAGCAGGGGGTCTCGGAGAAGAGCATCGACCTTTCCGTCGCCCTGGCCTTAAAAGAGATTGTGGAGGAGGAGGACGGCGGTATCGGCGTCTACTTTACGCGGACGGACGACACGAACCCCACGCTTGAGCAGCGGGTGCAGCTGGCCAACCGGCTGGACGCGGACCTGTTTATCAGCATTCACAACAATTCCTCCGCGAACGGAAGCTTTACGTCGACAGCCGGCACTCAGGTGCTCTACAGCGAGTCCGACGAGTCTGAGTACTCCAGCAGGCGGTTTGCCCAGATCTGTCTGGACCGGGTGGTGGAGGCGCTGGGAAGCCGCAGCATCGGACTGCTGCGGGGGGACGGCATATACATAATCAGGAACAGCAGCGTGCCGGTTGCGCTGATCGAGATCGGCTTTATGACCAACTACGAGGAGCTGGACAATCTGAGCGATCCGGAGTACCAGAAGAAGGCGGCGTCCGGCATATACCGGGCGATACTGCAGGCATTTGAGGAGGGATTCTGATGAAAAAAATAATTTTTGCCACGCAAAACCAGGACAAGCTGCGGGAGATCCGGGCGATTATGGAGGGAGACGGCGTGTCGGTCCTGTCGGTGAAGGAGGCCGGGATACAGGCGGATGCCGAGGAGAACGGCGCGACCTTTGAGGAGAACGCCCTGATCAAGGCCCGGGCGGTTGCGGCCGCATCCGGCGCAGAGTCCGCCATTGTGCTGGCGGACGATTCGGGGCTTGAGATCGACGCACTGGGCGGGGAGCCGGGGGTGTATTCGGCCCGCTACATGGGGGAGGACACTTCCTATGAGATCAAGAACCGAAATCTGATCGACCGCCTTGATGCGGCCGGCGGCAAGGACCGCAGCGCCCGCTTTGTG
>CATJJD010000317.1 GCA_949740385.1 uncultured Lachnospiraceae bacterium | reverse complement strand
GGGAGAGCCGGCGGAGAAATGTGTCACAAATACGGATAAGGTTGACCAGGAAATCAGGAAACTGAAAGAGAAAAAGCAGCAGCTGGAACAGCAGATCCAGTCGGCTTTTGGGGATGAAAAGAAAATCCGAAAGCTGGAGAAAAAGCTGGCGCAGGTAGAAAACGAGTTAAGCCAGAAGGACAATGACACATACAGGCGGCAGAATGCTTCTGTATCAGAATAAAAAGGACGTAGGTTTTTCGTGCGGTATCAATATCGGGAGATGGTGTCATTGCGCACTGTTTTCCGGTATTTTTGGAATGGCGGCGTCAATTTGGTTTCCTGGAAAGGATTATGGCAGGAAGAATTCAGAGGGGACAATTGTGCATACGAAAACAATGGAAGGAGTGAAGGGATTGCCGGATCTCATGGAGGCTTGTTCTGTGTTAAAGAAGCTGAACGGAGTTTTGAATGCGGGAGGCATCCGGGTTGATGGATAAAGAGTGAGTGAAAAAAGGATTTTATATGTAGAAGATGATTTAAGCCTGATTGAAGGCCTGAAATACACACTTGAGAAAAAAGGTTTTCTGGTAGATAATGCCCGTACTGTAACGGAAGCATATCAATCTATCCGGGCGGGCCGGTATGATCTTCTGCTGCTGGATGTTACGCTGCCGGACGGGACAGGCTTTGATATCTGTAAGGAAGTAAGAAAAAACTCTGCTGTCCCGATCATATTCCTGACGGCTTCGGGTGAAGAGATCAGCATCGTAAAAGGGCTGGACATGGGTGGGGATGACTATATTACCAAGCCCTTTAAATTGGGGGAGGTTCTCTCGAGGATCAACGCATTGCTGCGCCGCATGGGGCAGCAGTTTCATAAGAGTGATACGATTCTGGAATCCAATGGAATCCGGATTGACCTGTCAGAGCGGAGCTGTTGGAAAGGGGAAACGGAGCTCCCCTTAACATTGGTGGAATATAAGCTGCTCTGCCTGTTTTTGAAGAATCCGGGCCGCATCCTGCCGAGGGAGCTGATCTTAGACCGCCTTTGGGCCGGGAACGGCAGCTATGTGGATGACAATACCCTTTC
>CATJJD010000316.1 GCA_949740385.1 uncultured Lachnospiraceae bacterium | reverse complement strand
TGATGACTCTGATCGGCTGGTTTTGGGGCATCCGGCTTCAGAAGTACATCACTTCCGTCGACCACTGGATCGCCTTCGGGCTTCTGGCATTTCTGGGAGGAAAGATGATTCTTGAGGCGGTAAGGGATAAGGATGAAGGGGAGATCGGGGAGAAGGATCTTCACCTCGACCATAAGCAGATGCTGCTGCTGGCAGTGGCAACCAGCATCGACGCGCTGGCGGTGGGAATCACCTTCGCCTTTCTGGACACGCCGATCGTCGCTGCCGTCGCAATTATCGGCTGCACAACCTTTGCGCTGTCCGTATTCGGTGTTTTCGTCGGAAACTTCTTCGGAACAAAGTACCGGAAAAAGGCGGAGATCGCAGGCGGAACCATTCTCATACTGATCGGGCTGAAAATTCTGCTGGAGCATCTTGGAGTTCTGCTTCTTTAGAATCGGTCCGGGACGGACACGGAAACGCCGGGGCGGTCGATGCAGGCTCCGGCAGCAAATAAGAAAGGAGAAAAATTATGTTTGATTTCATTACAACAGGCCCGCTGGCGCTGGCTATCGTATGTCTGGTAATCGGTTTCGTATTTCTTGTGAAGGGTGCGGACATGTTTGTGGAGGGCAGCTCCAGCATCGCAAAAAGGTTTCAGGTTCCCTCGATTGTGATCGGCCTTACGATCGTCGCAATCGGAACGTCGCTGCCGGAGGCGGCGGTTTCCATTACGGCGTCCATCACCAACAACAACGCGCTGGCTGTCAGCAATGTGGTGGGCTCCAATATTTTTAATCTGATGGTAGTGATCGGTATGTGCGCGATATTTACGCCGGTGGCGGTCCAGAGGGATGTGCTTAAGAGAGATGTGCCGTTTTCCATTGCCTGTGCGCTGCTGCTTCTGGCGTTCGGCTTTCTGGGCTCCATGAGCCTTGGACGGATCGACGGGGCGATTCTCCTTTTACTCTATGTCGGCTTTATGGGACTGATGATTTATACGGCGATGAAGGCTCGCAGACAGGGGACAGAGGTGCCTTCGGAGGCGGACGAGATGAAAATCATGCCGGTTCCGAAGAGCCTGATCTTTATCGTCATCGGCGCGGCTGGAATTGCCGTGGGAGGCGATGTGGTCGTAAAGAGCGCCGTCAACATTGCGACGAACTTCGGCATGAGCCAGACGCTTGTGGGACTGACTATCGTGGCCCTTGGAACCTCGCTTCCGGAGCTTGTGACTTCCTTTGTGGCGGCCCGCAAAAAAGAGGTGGATATGGCATTAGGCAATGCCATCGGCTCCAACATTGCCAATATCCTGCTGATTCTTGGCATGGCGTCCTCCATCAGCCCGATTCCGTTCAGTATGGAGGATATGCACGACATATGCGTGCTGATCGTATTCAGTGTACTTGTGTGGATATTCGCCTGGACGAAGCGGCGGATTGAGCAGGCGGAGGGAATTACCATGATTCTGCTGTATGCAGTCTACATCGTTTACGCCTGTGTACGCTGAGCGCCTTAAGTTGTTCAGTGTGTATAAATTTATAAATGCAGACAAAAAATGTTTGTTGCATTTGCATATTCGTAGTATAATAAAGAACAGAAAGCCGGGCAGCTGCTGCATCTGCTGCCGGCGTGACAGCATACTATTACCAGCAGGGGGTATTTTGTTATGAAAATTCTGTTTGCAACGAGTGAATGTGCACCTTTCAGCAAATCGGGAGGGCTTGCCGACGTGGCCTTCTCGCTGCCGCCGGCGCTTAAGAAGGCCGGAAATCAGGTGGCGATCATTACGCCGCTGTATCAGGGCATACGGGATAAATATGGTAAGAAGCTTAAGATGATAAGGGAGACAGGCATCCGCATGAGCTGTGAGACCCAGTACTGCGGGCTGCTCCGGGGAGAGCTTGACGGCGTGACCGTGTATTTCGTCGACAATGAGAGCATGTTTAACCGCCCGAGGCTCTACGGATACGACGATGACGCGTACCGCTTCGCTTATTTCAGCAAGGCCGTGGTGGAGCTTCTGGAGGATCTGGAATTTCTGCCGGAGATTCTCCACTGCAACGACTGGGAGACGGCTCTGTCCATCATTTACCTGAAGGAGGATCAGACGTGGCGCAAAAATCTGCAGGGAATCAAGACCGTGTACACGATTCACAACATTGCCTATCAGGGACAGTTCGGCGCGGCAGAGCTGGGCAGAACCTTCGGGCTGTCGGAGGGGTGGTTTAACGGCGGGCTGGGCTACATGTATGAAGGCCGCAGGGACATCAATCTGATGAAGGGCGCGATGCTGATGGCGGACGCGGTGTCCACCGTGTCTCCCACTTACGCCAGAGAGCTGCACGATAAGGATTACGGCTGCGGGCTGCAGGGTGTGGCGGATGCGGTGGAATACAAGCTCTACGGCGTTTTGAACGGCATCAATATGGATCACTATGATCCGATGAAGGATACGCGGATTCCGTATGCGTTCTCGGTGGACGATATGTCCGGCAAGGAGAAGTGCAAGGCCAGCATTCAGGAGAAGTTCGGGCTCACAAAGGAGGCGCACTGGCCGCTGCTGGCATCGGTGGCGCGGCTGGTGGAGCAGAAGGGCGTCGAGCTGATTAAGGATATACTGCCGGGGCTTATGGACATGGGTGTGCAGCTGATCGTGTTCGGGCAGGGGGACCAGCAGTACATAGATTTCTTTAACGAGGCGGTGAAGCGCTGGCCGGGGCAGTTTGGCTTCTCCTGCGACTATACGGAGCAGATGGCCAGCGAGATTTTTGCAGGGGCGGATATGTACCTGATGCCGTCGCGCTTCGAGCCGTGCGGGCTGTCGCAGATGATGGCCATGCGCTACGGCACCGTGCCGATTGTGCACGAGACGGGAGGGCTCAAGGATTCGGTCCGGCCCTACAGCGATTTCGACGGAATCGGGGACGGCTTTTCCTTCCGCACCTACTCCGACAAGGCGCTGTATCAGGCCATTCTGCACGCGGTCAAGGTGTATATCGGGCAGGAGGACGTCTTTGCGATTCTGCGCAGACGCTGCATGACAAAGGATTTCTCCTGGGATAAGAGCGCGCAGCACTACATGCAGATGTACGGGGAGATTGTGGAGAGCAGCCAGGGGGAGGAGCTGTCCTTCGAGGAGGCGTTTAAGAAGCTGAAGCGACTGTACCGGCAGATTGACAACAGGAACCGCAGGACTTACCGGGAGAGCTTCACCGACGACTACTGCCGCACGATTCAGATTCAGATTACCGGGCGGGGCGCCGGGGTGATGTATCTGAAATTCACAAGCAAGCGCTTTGAGATGGAGCCGTACAATTACGACGGGGCGGATGCCTCCATTGTCTGCAGCTTTGACAACCTGATGGGGATGGCGAAGGGGAAAATATCGCCGCGGAAGCTGTTTATGACCGGACAGCTGAAAATGACCGGGAATATTGTAAAGGGAACGGAGCTCCGCAATCTGCTGGGGCTGGATGCTCAGTCGTAGCACATAATAAGGACATTACAGAGGGCGCTGTAATGTCCTTATTTTTACAGCTGCCGCTCGGTCCGGTACTGCTGCGGGGTAATTCCCACGGTTTTTTTAAACTGCCGGTGGAAGTAGGAGCTGTTGGAGAAGCCCACCCGCTCGGCGATCTGCTGCAGCGGGAGCATGGTAGTAGCCAGGAGCCTTTTGGCTGTGTTGATCCGCTGCTCGCTGATATAGCTCATAAGGGAGACGCCTGTCTTTTTGTGGAACAGGTGGGACATATAGTCGGGGTTGATGTGGATCTCGTCGGCAATCTGCTGACGGTTTAAATCCGTGTCGCTCAGGTGCTCCTGTATGTAGCATTTGATTGTGGATACGAGATCGCCGGATTCCTCCAGCTTTTTTTCCAT
>CATJJD010000315.1 GCA_949740385.1 uncultured Lachnospiraceae bacterium | reverse complement strand
TAGGGCGGAGCCGATATGCCGAGTGAGTCACAGAGCGCAGACAGGCTTTGACAGGTAAGGCGTCAAAAAGGCGGTACATCCCTTGGTGGCCTGGGTCATACCGCCTTAATTGAAAATAGTTCCCTATTATAAAAAACATAAGGTTTTTTGCTGGGGACTGTCACACAAGCGGAAAGCATAGAAGATATGGCATATGATTTTTTAAATCCGCTATCCTATTGAAATCAATAGTCATATTCTAAATCGCCCAGAAGAAGAATTGCCAGTTTTGCGCCAATTTTCATGCCCAGTGAAAACTGGATTTCTTCTTTTTCCATGGCATAATCTACAGCTGCATTGTATACTGCTTTTTCGGTTTTCTCATCCAGCAGTTCCTTTAATGTGCTGTCCAGTGCCTTGTCCGCGTCCCTGTTCCGTTGCGAAAGGCTGCCATAATTGATTCTATTGCTGGTGCTTTTTTCTTTGATAAAGTATCCGATTGCCTGCAGGTTCATGCGTTTGGTAATGTCAGGGTATAAACTGTCGTCTTCCTGATGGGAGGAATTAGCGAATATTTCTTTTGCCCTGCATTGTACATCCTTCAATATGTCTGCAGCAGATTCTGCGTCCTTTTTTTCAAGGGCTTCCAATGCATCTGTGATTTTCTCAAAAAGAAACGTGTACTTTTTTTTGTCTGTTCTTGCAGATGGATGTTTCTCTGCTTTTTTGGATTCATTTTTCATTTTAATTCTCCTTAATTTTATATAATTGCTTATATCTATAAGCAATTATAAGCCTTTCAATTGATAAAATCAATAAGAAGCTTACAGATATAAGCAATTTGGAGGGTTATTATTTTGAAATTGTTGTGTAATGGCGTATTTGGAGGCAATTTGAAGAGGATACGCATTTCGCGTAATCTATCACAAGATCAGACAGTTGCAAGGTTGCAGTTGCTTGGTTCGCCTCTTAGCCGGAGTACATACTCTTTGATTGAATCAGGGCGTGGGAATATTTATATAAGTGATCTTGTCGGATTAAAACAGATTTTTAACGTGGATTATTCTGTTTTTTTCGAGGGCATAACGACAGCGAGGTAAATCTGTTTCATACAGAAAATGCTCCTGTAAGGTATAAAAAGTAGCCACATTGAAATACTATGTGTAAGGTGTGGTTTTGCTTATATGTATAAGCCTATCGGTTTTTATCATTTGCTATAGTACAAGTTGTTGCTTGTATCTATAAGCAGAATTATGGGTGAGATAAGGAGATTGCCTTGGGTAACCAATGCTGCGCAGGTATATGCGTTTCCCTTCTCGCTTTCTGCTGGACAGCAATTGATGATAGAAAGGCGATTTACAGCTATGAAAATGTTATGTAACGAGATATTTGCACAGAATCTAAAGCACATCCGTAATGCATGCAATTTAACGCAGGATCAGACGGTTGCCAGATTACAAGTGTTAGGCTCGCCGTTGAGCCGTAGCACTTATTCACTGATTGAACTTGGCAGGGGTAATATTTATGTCAGTGATTTAGTGGCTTTAAAGGAAATTTTTCGTGTGGACTATGAAGAGTTTTTTAGGGATATACCTACT
>CATJJD010000314.1 GCA_949740385.1 uncultured Lachnospiraceae bacterium | reverse complement strand
CCTTTCGTCATAACTGCGACATAAACCTTATGACCCTGATCCGTGAATTTCGCTACTGTTCCGCCGCAGCCCAGCACTTCATCGTCCGGATGCGGTGCTATCACCAATATATTCATACGCTTTCCTCAAAAAATCTGCTAATCCGAAACATTTGCGCAAATCAGGCATTTTTCGCATCATCATGCAAATTTTTTCCGTTATACTCTTCTCTTACTCCGGACACCCTGTACTCGGCTCCGGCAACTGCCTCCCTGAGAACCGCAAAGATCATTCTGACATCCACGGTAAAACTGCAGTTCTCCAAATACCATATATCATTTTCAAACTGATCATTCCAGGTCCAGGTCTGCTGCGGACGCAAAGGTACACACGCAAATCCCGGCCTGACATCATGTCTGTGCATATGTCTCTCACTGTATAATGGCCGGTATCTGACCAACAGAGGTCTGGGGCCTATAATGCTCATATCTCCTTTTAGTATGCAAAACAGCTCCGGAAGCTCATCGAAAGAGAGCCGACGAATTACTCTGCCGAAGTTTGTAACTCTCCGCTCCTCCGGCAACAGAACTCCATCGGCATCTGTTTCATCAGTCATAGAGCGAAACTTATAAAGTTTAAAAATTTCTCCGTTCAGCCCCAATCTCTCCTGTGCGAACAATACCGGTGTTCCGTGAAAAATCAACTCCAGAATTACCAGTACAATCAGCAGCGGCCCAAGAATAATTACGGCTGTGAGACTCAGAATTATATCCAGGAATCGCTTAATTACTGCTGTGTATATCGTTTTTCTGGCTACCGGCATCTTTTCGCCCACACGGCACTCCAAATCACCCATCACTTACCATTACCCTGGCATCCCCTGAAATAACCAGTTCCCCCTCATGATTTACAACCGTAGTGATAAGCGCTAATCGGTCTGCATCGACAGACGCAACCTCCACCTGTGCTGTTACCGTATCGCCAACAAATACCGGCTTTAAAAATTTTAAATTCTGTTCCAGGTATATCGCTCCCGGCCCCGGCAGTTTCATACCAATGCCCGCCGAGATAAGAGATGCAACCAGCATACCGTGACAGACCTGTCTGCCAAACCTGCTTTTTTCTGCCTCAATTCTGTTTACATGAATCGGATTAAAATCTCCCGATATTCCGGCAAATCCGTATATATCCGTTTCGGTCAGTGTTTTCGAAAAAATTTCCCGATCTCCAACTTTAAACTTACGCATCTTTTTCCAGAAATCCTCTCTCTGATTATTCTTTCTTTTCCGGAAATCGCTCCCTGAGTACCTTTGCAGGAACACCCACAACAACCTTTCCCTCCGGAACATCTTTCGTCACTGCAGCACCTAATCCGAGAAACGCATCATCTCCAACAGTAATCGAATTATTCAGCAGTGATCCCGGTGCAGTCCACACTCTTTTACCGATTGTTGTACTTCCCGATAACACCGTATTGGCAGTCAGCATTGCCCCTCGTTTTATTACATCATTATGAGCAATGTGACAGAGATTATCAGTCTTGACATAATCTTCTATCACGGTATCCGACAGGCATCCTCTTGATACCGCATTATTCGCGCCAATTTTTACATGAGATCCAATTACCACGCCCCCCAGATGAGGAACACATACAGGATCTCCATTTTCATCGTTGTAATGTCCATACCCGCAGGCTCCGATTGTGGAGCCTGACTCTATAACGGTGTAATCGCCAATCGTCACGCTTCCCTGTATTGTCACATTATTTAAAATCCGGACATAATCACCTGTTTTAACGTCTCTGCCTATATATGAATGGTGGCCAATGTAAACATGCTCTCCCAGATTTGCTGTTTCCACCACAGCGGACGATTCAATCCCCTCCCTTTTCTGCTCCGGATCACTCTCAGAAAAAAAACGCTCCAGCACACGAAAAAACGACCTGTGCGCATTATCCGCATAAATAACCGAACAGTTTAAAGTCTCAATCTCTTCTCCCAGTTCCGCCACAAGAAGCATTCCGGACCGTCGGTTTAGTTTCTCAACCGGAACATCCGCAATCTTTCTCACCCAGGTAATCGAATAATCCTTTGGACTGTGAAGGGGACAAAACGCATTAACAGACACATTCGGATCACCGCTAAATTTATATTTTATTTGTTTCGTGTCAAAAAATGACAAAATTTCTCCAACTGATACATTCATTTTCCTGTCTCTCAACATCTCACCTGTCAGAAAATACGAATGACTTAGTCCATATCTCCCAACGACCCCATTTCAACCAGCTCTATCATTCCCACGTACCTGTGATAAAGAAATACGACCGATCCCCCCCCCGAACGGTCAAACGCCAGGGCCCGCGCGCGGGGAATCATTACAATCCAATTCTTCTTTTTCAGCTTTTCTATATCCGTCGCCAGATCGCTGCTCCGATAACAGATATGATATGGTGTCGGACCATTTTTCTTTAATACATCAACAACAGGCGCTTCCTTTTCCCTGTCCATTACAGAAATCAGTTCCACACGATATTCGCCGTTATTGCCAAACTGAATACAGACATTTCTGTCTACATCAAAAACTGACTCTTCAAATGTATATCCTAATCCCTCAAATTCCGTCCGCGCCCTGTCAATATCTCTTACGGCATACCCTATATGATCTACTATCATCTGCCTCTTCTCTCTGATATACGGCCACAACACACTTACTTCTTCCGGCTCTTATAAAAATCGTTCCAGAGCCAGTCTTCAAGCTCTTTCCCGACATATTTCCCCATTCGGTGATCCATTTCCTTCGGGTAACTTTTCTTAACCGCTTTCATCGAAAGATACTGGGTCAATGTACACACCACCTTTGCCGGATTCCCTCTCACCACACTGTTGGAAGGAATATCGTTGGTCACAACACTTCCTGCCGTTATAACCACGTTGTCACCAATTTTAGTGTTGTAGCCAATCGACACATTCGCTGCGACAAACACATGATTCCCGATCTCAATACAGCCAATGCTCTCGTCAAATTTATAATCTCTTAAATTCTCCGGGAGCACTCTGTTTTGCTCTCCAAGAATAATGTGTACGCCATCATGGGTAAAAAATGATACATTGCTTGAAATGTTTACATAATCTCCCAGTTTAATCAGACATGGGTACAGTGGTACTTTACGCGGCATAAATGAGCAGTGCTCGCCCATGGATTTAAAAACATGGTGTTTTTTCAAATATTCTGCACGCTCATCTGCGCCCCAGATACTGCAAAGCCTGAGTGTATGTTTCAGTCTGTACTTATCCATTTCATTTATCTCTTTTCTGCCCTCTAAAGGCTATAACTAATTACGGCATCTCCCGACTTTTTTACCCGACAACGCCAGCATCAGCACTGTTTCATAATCAGATCCACAAGCTCCCCGACATTTTTCATGTTCGCTGCATCTTCTACCGCAAACCGGATGGCAAATTCATCCTGTATGGCAGCGATCAGCTGAATATGCATCAGCCTGTCCCAGCCGACAATATCCGTAGACACCGTACTGTCGTCAATTTTTATTCTGCGATCGTCAAAAATATCCTTGAAAACCGGCAGCAGCTTTGCATATACTTCTTCTCTGGTCATAAATTCAACGCTCCTTCCTGTATTCTTACTTTAAAAACTTTATACACCTTTTATGCTGTGCCTGCACGATAAGATCCCAAATGCGGATCCCTGTCTGTGCTGCTTAATCCAAAACCCTGATCACATGATTCCGATTCTTATAACCGTCCACCACAAGTCGCCAGACACTGTTTCCTTCCGCATCCTCATTCACTCTTTCAAATCCCTGTGAACCATAGAATTCCCTGACCATTCCATTCTTTGCCGTGGGATAATAATGCCCTGTCAGAGTCCGGACTCCTGCGCCGCGCGCCTTTTTGACAAGCGCATCGAGCATTGCTTTTTCCATGTCGCGCTTCAAAACCCGACAACTCATAAGCCAGAGTATAATATCAAGCGTCTCGCCTTCTCCTTCCGACTCACTGTCAGCAATGAGGCATTCCTTTTTTCCGATAACCACTGTCACAACACCATTATCACCGAATTTATCAGCCAGTTTGCCATATAAGGTAATATATCTGTCATCCTGACTCATACCGGCAATTTCATCCCGCGTACATCTTAAGGTTGTGAGATTAAACTGATTTGATTTGTTCGTAAGCTGTGCTATACGATCCATATAAACGTGCTGAAACGGCCGGATCTCTGCGGACATCTCAAGACTCTTCAGATACGCTGTATAGTCACTGCATCCGGATAGAAGCTTTGCTCTTACAGCGTTTGCCCGGTACATTTCATTGCGCCTGGCATCATCATCACTGAAGGAAGTCATCTCAAAATAGCCGGCTTTATCTATGGCCCTGATATACTTTTCAGCCTTATCCAATTCAGGAATTCCCACGCCTGCAATCTGCTGCCTTACGATTTCCCTCTCTGCCGGATTGTCATCCACAAACACAAAACTGTCTGCTCCCAGATTAAGCTCCTGTGCCATGTTGATCAGATTCTGGCTTTTAGGCTCCCAGTTGGCTTTAACTGATATAAAATCCGATTCCTTAAGCACCATTCCTGGATGGCTGAGACCTGCTCTGGCGTTTTCTTCCTCATTTTTACTGATAATATTCAAAAGAACGCCTGTTCCCCGAATTTTTTTCAGATATTGCTGAAATTCCTCATAAATCTGCCCCTGTGACGTCTCATGACCAATCTGAAGCCCCTCAACGCCGTCATCGCCAACAATTCCTCCCCAGAGGGTACGATCCAGATCCAGTGCCAGCGCCTTCTTATTTTTCCCATAAACAGACTTGATAATATTTGCCACATTAAATGCCAGGGATGGGATCGCATCAAGATTCATTGCATACTTATACATGTACCACGCGAACGGATCATACCAGTTATCCAGTCCGTAATCTGCCGACAGATAATTAATATCATTGAT
>CATJJD010000313.1 GCA_949740385.1 uncultured Lachnospiraceae bacterium | reverse complement strand
TCATCCGCAATTGCCTGCATTGTCCAGCGGGAGGCTCCTTCCGGCGGTTCCGAACAGGCTATGGCACATATCCGGGCTTCCACATCCCCTGTTACTTTACGGTGGCGGTTTTTCTGTTCTTTCCTTCCAAGGGCTGCTTCCATCCCCTCCATGACAAAACGCTGAGCAATGCCTGCAATGGTTCTGCGGGAGGCTCCGTATGCATCCCTGATGCGGTCATACGTCCATTCCCTGTTTTCGGGTGTTTGATCCAGCTTCAGCAGTATTTGTGCGTGCTTTATGCAACCTTTCCTGCCTCGTTTTTGTATTAATGCTTTCAGCTCCTGTAGTTCATCGTTTGTTAGTGTGACAATGTAACGTGGCATGTCTGCGCCCTCCAAGACCGTTTTTAATGGAGTATAACTAATTTTTCCAATGATGTAAAGTATTGTTACAAGCCGGATGGAGTAGTAGGTTCATGTAAAAGAAAAGAGAGACAATACACTAACTGTTAAACGTGTACATTTGAGAAGATCAATGCCAGATAGGAGACAAAAGCACACAACAAAATCTGACAATTAATCTGATAGGGAAACAAAAGGGGAGGATGTTATTAAGATGCCGGGTATAAGAAAACTATAGAAAAGGCACATGGGCAGACCGAGATAAGGGAGTATTACCAGGCATAGGATATTAGGTGGATGGAAGGACGTAGGGAATAAAAAGGATTAAAAGTATAGGTCCGGAAAAGAAAACCATCCGAAAAGGGAAAACGCAGACAGAGGAATACTATTATTATATAAGTAGCCTTGGGAAAGATATCGAATAGTTCAGTCGCGCGGTAAGGAGATACTGGTCAGTAGAGAGCATGTATTGGTATTAGGATGTGACATTTAAGGAGGACGCAGCACGACTCTGGATAAGACAGTGGTACTTAATCAGATACTATTCGTAAGTTATGTTTATGTATGTTAAAACTGGTAGAAATATGTAGAACAAAGATTTTTATAGAAAAACTGTTAAAAATTTGAAAAGTCTAATGTAGCCCAGCAAACTAAAGTTCCTTTCTCCCGCACAAAAACGTCAAATTAAAATCTCTGGTTTCAAATACTGTCTATAAAAGTGTGCTGCAGGAGGCGGCACATTTTC
>CATJJD010000312.1 GCA_949740385.1 uncultured Lachnospiraceae bacterium | reverse complement strand
CTGCGTATTGCTCCAAAATGTAATCATGTTCATCCGTGCTTTCGTTGGCAATGGTTTCACCAACCGTATCAATTACGTCATACTCTTCATCCGTTTCGTTCCAGACGTTGAGGTTGGTATTGTCCTCGACCACGAGTGTAAACTCTTTTTCGTCATATGCTGGCGAATTGTTAAAAGTTGCCGAATCGTTCTTGAAAGTTGCACCAATCGTAAACTTGTAAATGCCCGGTTCGCTCGGTGTGCCATATAGTTCACCGTCTGGATAGATTTCTATACCGTTAGGCAGCGGCCCAGAGACACATCCAAATTTTACGTCTCTGCTGCCATACATGTAGTCCGTCTGAATAAGCACGGAATAAGGTACGTACTGTACCGCTGAATCAAGGCTCTCAGTTGTAATTTTAGGAACACCTGCCGTGCCGGTTAACATCACTGTCTCACTGACAGTCTTACCACCAGCTTTCCCAGAGATTGTCAGCTTACCACTGACTATGCCGTTTGTCTCGGTCGGAATCAGACGAATTTTTGTTGCGTTCTTTAATTCAGCTTTCTCATCCTCCTCTCCAGAAATACTCTTGTTGGAAAAATCGGTAAGTGGTGCAAGCTTATTTACCTGATTTTCTCCGCCAAAGCACCAATATTCGTCCAACTGGACATTTTCAGCATCTGTCAGCTCAACCGAAAGGTCAGTCAACTCTTCATCGCCAATATTTGCAATAAAGATATCATGGCAGTATCCGTGCTGCTCATCCAGAAACACCTCACGAATCGGTATATTAGTTTCTGGATCCCTATGCTCTGAATTTGTAACAGCGTTGACGAAGAGCTATGCGCCGCCCTCATGCCGGGTCACAAAAGTCACCCAATAGTTTTTCAGACGCTCCTTATCTCTGGTCGCTGCCGAATAATGAAACACCTCTCCTGACTGGAAGTTCTTCTCATTTTGTCCACTGAACTGCTTTTTAGCACCTTCATAATTGTGGCTCGCAAAGATAATAACCGGCGCATCGTCGG
>CATJJD010000311.1 GCA_949740385.1 uncultured Lachnospiraceae bacterium | reverse complement strand
GTTGTAGCGGTTGTGCAATACAGCTTTCCGCCGCAGCGGGCATTTGTAATCTGTGAGGGGCATGTCCGCTACCAGTATCCGGAAAACGAGCGCGTGCGCAGCCAGGACCTGGAGCCGGTTTATCATGACTGCGGGCAGTTTTACCTGTGCAGCACGGAAAAATTCCGGCAGCACCATACGCTGATCCTGCCGGCTTCGCTCCCATTTGTGGTACCGGAAAGCGAGGTGCAGGATATTGACACAGAGGAGGACTGGCAGCTTGCGGAAATCAAATACCTTGCAAAGTATAACAGGGAACCATGCGGAAGCGTTCATCGGAGCGAGCAAAAGACTGTGAGGAAGCAAAAATGAATTTTGGACTGTTTGATAAAATCACTAAAAACGAGGTCTACATCATCGCAGAGATGAGCGCAAACCACGGCGGCAGCCTGGACCATGCCCTGGCAATCGTCCGGGAGGCCCAAAAAGCCGGGGCGGACTGCCTGAAAATCCAGACCTACACGGCGGACTCTCTGACGATCGACTGCGACAGGGAGGAATTCCGGATTCAGGGCGGGCTCTGGGACGGCTATCGGCTGTATGATCTGTACCGGTATGCGTCCACGCCCTACGAGTGGCACCGAGCGATCATGGAGGAGTGCGAAAAGGCCGGGATTGATTTTCTCTCGACACCCTTTGATAAGGCGGCGGTGGATTTCCTGGAGGAGTTAAACGTCGGGGCGTATAAAATCGCAAGCTTCGAGCTGGTGGACATCCCGCTGATCGAGTACGCCGCATCAAAGGGGAAGCCGATGATACTCTCAACCGGGATGGCTTCCATGGAAGAAATGCGGGAGGCGGTCGATGCCTGCCGGCGGATGGGAAACGAGCAGATCGTCCTGTTAAAATGCTGCAGCGAATACCCGGCCCCCTGGCCGGACATGCACCTTGGAAATATCCCGGATATGCGGAAGCGGTTTGGCGTTCCGATCGGCCTGTCCGACCACAGCGCCGGAAGTCTCGGAGCCGTGGTCGGGACGGCGCTTGGGGCGTGCGTGATCGAAAGGCATGTGATGCTGGACGGGGTGGAGAGCGCGGACAGCGGCTTTTCCATGCGGATGGAAGAATTTGCGCAGATGGTTGAGGATGTAAGAAATGCAAAGGTCATCGCGTCCGGCCCGGACTATACGCTTACCGAGGGGGAGGAAAGGCAGAAAATATTCCGGCGGAGCCTCTACGCGGTAAAGGACATCCGGGCCGGAGAGGTATTCACAGAGGAAAATGTCAGAAGCATTCGGCCGGACTGCGGCCTTGCGCCAAAGCTCTTTTCGGATGTGATCGGAAAGCGGGCTGCGCGGGACATCCCCTTTGGGACGCCGCTGCGGACAGAGCTGGTTGACAATAATCCTGGGACATAAGTGATTGTGTAATCATATCGGAACATATTTTATGAAGAAAATAGCAGTACTCTCAAATATCAACATGAACCCCGCCGCAAGGCTCCTTGCAGCCGATTTTGCGGTATATGAGACAGAGGGCTACGGAAACGAGCTGGAGACGCTCATGAACCAAAACTCCTCCCTGTACGCCTTTGATCCGGAGGCGGTTTTTCTGTTCGAGGATCTGATGGAAATCATAGGGCACGAGCTCTCCGAAGCGGCGGGCGAAGTGCATATCGCAGCTTGGTTTGCGGCGCTTTCTGCGTCTCTGGACAGCGGAAGGGTTTACTTTATTTCGGATGCGTATCTGTACGGCGCCGAGACGGCGCTGCCGGAAGTGCAGAAAAAGAAGCCGCAGATCGAAAGGTTGTGGGACAGTCATCTTAGGGCCCTTGTCCTGGAGCATCCGAACGTCTTTGTCTTTCCGTACCGGACGCTTGTGGAGCGGTTTGGCGAAGAGCGGGCCTTTCAGTCCAGGCTGTGGTATCTCGGAAAAATCATGCACAGCATGGAAATGCAAAAGAGGATCTGTGCAGAAATCCGGCGGCAGCTTGCAGTACTGGAGAGCACGCCCAAAAAGGTGCTCGTCCTGGATCTGGACAATACCCTCTGGGGCGGGCTTGCCGGGGAAAACGACCAGGCACCGGTGCTGCTGTCCGACGATGGGGCGGGGCTTGCCTACAAAAATGCCCAGCGGGTGATCCGGCAGATGAAGGACACCGGGACAGTGCTGTGCATCGCGTCGAAAAACAATGAAGATGACGCGATGGAAATCCTGGAAAAGAACCCGCATATGGTGCTTCGTCCCGATGACTTTGCAGTCCGAAAAATCAGCTGGAACGACAAGGCATCGAGTATCCGAAAGATCGCAGAGGAGCTTAACGTGGGGCTGGATTCGATTGTCTTTGCAGACGACAGCCCGCAGGAGAGAGCGCTCGTAAAGGAACTGCTTCCCATGGTGGCAGTGCCGGAATTTCCGGCGCAGCCCGAAGACCTTCCGGTGTTTTTTGCGGAAGTGTACGGCACATTTTTTGCGCGGACGCGGGTCACAGAAGAAGACCGGGAAAAAACCGCGCAGTATGCATCGAACGCCAGACGGAACCAACTGCGGGAGGAGACGGCCACCTTTGAAGACTATTTAAGAAGCCTGGACATAACGGTTATAAGAGTTGACGCATCCAAAAACCTGGACCGGGTGTTGCAGCTTGTCAACAAGACGAACCAGTTCAACCTGACCGCCAGACGCTACACCATGCCAGAAATGCAGGCGGCCGCAGACACAAAACGGATCTATGCATTCCGGGTGGCGGACCGGTTCGGCGACAGCGGGATTACGGCGGCTGTCATTGTTGATACCGGCGGGGAAATTCCCCTTGTGGAAGAATTTACCATGAGCTGCCGGATTATGGGGCGCAGCATTGAATACGGAATCATGGACTTCGTGGAGGCGGATCTGGCCGCTCTGGGGTACGATTCGCTGCGCGCCCGCTATGTGCCGACAAAAAAGAACCACCCGGTTTCAGAACTGTACGACCGGCTGGGCTACAAGCCGCAGGGGACGAGCGGTGGCATAAAAGAATACCGGATCGCGCTTAAAGGGCGAAAAAAGAGGGACTGTATTCTGACATTTTCAGAAAAGGAGGGAAACAGAATATGAGGGAAAAAATCATGGCACTTGTGGAGGCTGTGCTGGGCCTTGAGGCCGGGGCCGTCACGGAGAGCACAGAGGCTGCGGACCTTGCGGAGTGGGATTCCCTGGCGCAGGTACTCATCATCGGGGAGCTGGAAAGCCGTCTTGGCATTTCTATACCGCTTGAGGAGGCAGCGGAGATTTATTCCGTAAAAGATATTTTTGAAAAAGCCGGGGTATGACAATGGAAATCAGACTGAGGGAAATCGAAGAAGCCGACCTTGCGCTTATTATGCGGTGGCGGACCGACCCGATGATCACACGGTACATGAACACGGACCCGGCGCTTACGCCGGAAAAGCAGCTGAGCTGGCTGCAGTCCATACGCACGGACGAGCATGTCCGGTACTGGCTTATTGAGATCGGCGGCTGCCCGGCGGGGGTGATCAACCTGGCAGACATTGACTGGCACGCAGGGACGTCATCGTGGGGATACTACATCGGTGAAAAGAAAGCAAGATCCTTTCAGGCAGCCCTGGCGCTTGAGATGAGCCTGTACGATTATGTGTTTGACATACTGTCCTTTACGGAAATACACAACGAAGTATTTTCCTTAAACGCCGGCGTCATAAAGCTGCATGAAGCCTGCGGCAACGTCATAGTGCGGGAAGAAAAGGGCGAAGTGGAGAAAAACGGCACGTTTTATGATGTGACCCATCTGAGCCTTACGAGGGAAACGTGGTTCTCGATCCGGGACCGGAAGAGCTACACAAAAATAAGCTTTGACACGGACCGGCTGCACCATATCGGCATCGC
>CATJJD010000310.1 GCA_949740385.1 uncultured Lachnospiraceae bacterium | reverse complement strand
TTTCCATCGCTATGAGTTTATCCTGACACAAAATTACAGATACTCAATTCCGATCATCGTAAGCCCGTGGGCCGGCGCAGTCGGTCCTGCCGCACTGCGGTCAGCCGCCGCCAGTATCTCCGGAATCTGTCCGGGCAAAATCTCCCCGGCTCCCACCTTCACCAGCGTCCCCGCAATAATGCGCACCATATTGTACAGAAAACCGTCCCCCGTCACGCGAATCGCAATCACATCCTCCTGCCTGCTGACCAGACAGCTGCAGATCGTCCGAACCGAGGTCTTCGTCTGCATATGCGCAGACGCAAAGCTTCTGAAATCATGCTCTCCCTCGAGAAAACGGGCCGCCTCCTGCATCCGCTCCACGTCCAGCGGGTAATAATAAAAATACGTGTCCAGCCTTCTCGTCGGCATCCGGAACCGCCGGTTTAAAATCCGGTACTCGTAAGTCTTGCGGCACTTCGCATAGCGGGGGTGAAACGAATCCGGAACCGCACAGGAATCCTGCACCACAATGTCCTCCGGCAGCCGCTGATTCAGCGCATAGCTGATCTTCTCCGCCGGCATCCGGGTATCTGTGTCAAAGCAGCACACATTGCCCAGCGAGTGGACGCCCGCATCCGTGCGGCTTGCTCCGATCACCTGAATTTTTCTGCCGAAAAGAGCGCTTACGGCTTCGTTCAGCTTCTCCTCCACCGTCACGCCGTTTGGCTGCATCTGCCAGCCGTTGTAGTTTGTGCCGTCGTAGGCAACCGTCAGTCTGACCCGCATAAGCCCTCCCTACGGCAAAAATACTCTGCACACAACAACAAGCGCCAGAAACACCAGGATGCACAGATATGTGACCGCATCCCGCCTGTTATACCGCAGCGGCTTCATCTTCGTGCGCCCGGCCCCGCCGGTATAGCAGCGCGCCTCCATCGCCATCGCCAGATCGTCCGCCCGCCGGAATGCCGAGACAAAAAGCGGAATCAGAAGCGGAATCATATTTTTCGCCTTCTGCAGCAGATTTCCGCTCTCAAAATCCGCCCCCCGGGCCATCTGCGCCTTCATAATCTTGTCCGTCTCCTCGATCAGAATCGGAATAAACCGCAGCGCAATGGACATCATCATCGCAATCACATGGACCGGCACATGAATGCGGTTTAACGGCCCCAGCGCCTTCTCAAGGCCGTCCGTAAGCTGATTCGGCGTCGTAGTCAGCGTCATCAGCGACGTCCCCAGAATCAGATAAATCAGGCGCACCACCATAAGAACCGCGTTTTGAATACCGGTATCCGTCAGCTTAAAGGGTCCCATACTCCAGTAAACCACATCCCCCGGTGTAAAAAGCAGATTAAAAATACCTGTGATAAAAAGCAGAATCACAATGGCCTTAAGGCCTTTTACCATGTATGAAAGCGGCACCTTTGAAATGTGAACAGCCGCAGCCAGCGCCGCCGTAATAACCGCAAATCCCGCAATCCCGCGGAATACAAACAGCGCGATAATATAGATCAGCGTAGCAAAAAGTTTTACTCTCGGGTCCAGCTTATGCACGGCGGAATCCGCCGGATAATACTGGCCTATCGTAATATCACGTATCATTTTCTCTGTCCCTCATTTTGCAGTGCGCGCAGAATATCCGCCGCCGCCTCCTTCACGGTCGTGGCGCCCGTGTCCACATTCAGACCGAATCTGCGAAGTTCATGCATAAGGTAAGTCACCTGCGGCGCCGCAAGCCCCACCTCCTCAAGCTCCTTATAATGGGGGAATACCTCCTTTGGCGTCCCGTCAAACATTACCGAGCCGCGGTTCATCACAATCAGCCGCTCCACGTACCTGGCCACGTCCTCCATACTGTGGGACACCAGAATAATCGTGATGCCGAGCTCCCTGTGCATTTTTGACACAAGCCCGAGAATTTCATCCCGGCCGGCCGGGTCAAGCCCCGCCGTCGGCTCGTCCAGTATGAGCACCTTCGGCTTCATCGCAAGAACGCCGGCGATTGCCACCCGGCGCTTCTGCCCTCCGGAGAGATCAAACGGCGGCTGAAAATACAGCTCCTCCGGAAATCCCACGCTGCGGAGCGCCTCGTAAGCTCTCAGCTCCACTTCCTTTCTGTCAAGCCCCTGATTCTTCGGGCCAAAGCACACGTCCTCGAAATTGGTCGTCTCGAAAAGCTGGTGGTCGGGATACTGAAACACAAGCCCCACCCGGTGACGGAGCTCCTTCATATTGTAATCCCTGTCGTAGATGTCTTCTCCGTCCACATAGATACTGCCGGATGTCGCCCGCAAAAGACCGTTCATAAGCTGTGTCAGCGTGGACTTGCCCGAACCGGTATGCCCGATCACACCGATAAACTGCCCGTCGGGTATTTCCAGACTGACATCCTTCAGTGCCTGTATGTGGTACGCCGTCCCCTCGCTGTAGCTGAAATTTACTTTGTCTAAAATAATAGACATCCCATTTCCTCATCTCTTTCTGTGAATTCTCAATCCCTTATCCACGCCTGCTCTCCCTGACCGACAAAATCGCCTCCACAAGCTCCCTGCGGGTCAGAATCCCCGCCGGAATATCCAGTCCAGCACGGCGAAGCTCGTCCGCCACAAGCGTCGCCTGCGGCACGTCCAGCCTGTGCGCCTTCAGCTCTTCCACCCGGGCAAATATCTGCCGCGGCGTCCCGTCCATAATAATTTTTCCCTTTTCCATCACATAGATATAGACTGCATCGACCACCTCTTCCATATAGTGGGTGATCAGTATAATCGTAACGCCCTTTTCCCGGTTCAGCTCGTGGGCCGCCCGGATCACCTCCCTGCGGCCATTTGGGTCCAGCATGGCAGTCGGCTCGTCAAAAACGATGCACTTTGGCTCCATTGCCATAACCCCGGCAATCGCCACGCGCTGCTTCTGTCCTCCGGAAAGCTTGTTCGGCGAATGGTTCCGGTACTTCGTCATGCCCACCGCGGCCAGGCTCTTCTCCACGCGCTGCCAGATCTCGTCCGTCGGCACGCCGATGTTCTCCGGGCCAAAGCCCACGTCCTCCTCCACCACGCTGGCAATAATCTGGTTGTCAGGATTCTGAAACACCATCCCGGCGGTTTTCCGCACCGGAATCACGTTCTCCTCCTTCTGCACATCCATTCCGTCCACCCAGAGACTTCCTTCGGTCGGAGCAAGCAGTGCGTTGATATGCTTGGCCAGCGTGGATTTGCCGGAGCCGTTATGCCCGAGAATGGCAATAAACTGCCCCTCCTTCACATCCAGATCCACCTGGTCAAGGGCGGTTGTAATCGACTCTACGTTCCCCTCCTCATCCCTGCGGATGAACTCATGTACTAATTTGCTCGCTTTAATAATTCCCATCTCAATTATTCCCAATTATTTCATCCCTGCTCATCCCAGCTCAACCTGTGCAGCTGCCCCTCCTGCTCCATCCCCGCAAAACAGTTCTGCCGCAGCGCCTCGTACAGCACAATCGCCGCGGCGTTTGAGAGATTTAAAGACCGCGTCTGCGCCGCCATCGGAATCCGCACACAGGTATCCGGATGTCTGATCAGAATCTCCTCCGGTATCCCTGCACTCTCCTTCCCGAACACCAGAAAACAGTCCGGCTCGTAGTGCACATCCGTATACGCCTGCCGGGCCTTCGTCGTCGCATAATAGAGGCGCGCGCCCGGATTGCGGCTGCAAAAATCCTGCCAGTTTAAGTACCTCGTCACATCCAGCTCGTTCCAGTAGTCCATCCCGGCGCGCTTCAGCTGCTTTTGTGAAAGCGAAAAACCAAGCGGCTCAATCAGGTGCAGCCGCGTGCCCGTAGCGGCGCAGGTGCGCCCGATATTGCCGGTATTTGCCGGAATCTCCGGCTCGTACAGCACCATATTCATTGCCATCTCTCTACTTCCCTCTTTCGCGCAGCTCTGCGACGAATTCCTCCAGACGGTCCAGCGCCCTTTTCAGATCTTCCAGCGAGTAGGCGTAGGAGATGCGCAAAAAGCCCTCTCCGCAACTGCCGAAGGCCGTCCCCGGCACTACCGCAACCTTTTTGGCATTCAGAAATTCCGTGGCGAATGCGTCCGACGTCATGCCGAATTCCCTGATGCACGGAAACGCATAGAACGCCCCGAACGGTTCAAAGCACTCCAGTCCCATATCCGCAAACCGTTTCATGAGATAGCGGCGTCTGCCGTTGTACTCTTCCCGCATCACAGCCACATCCCCGTCGCCGTTACGCATTGCCTCAAGGGCCGCATACTGGCTTGTGGTGGGCGCACACATAATCGCATACTGGTGAATCTTGAGCATCTGCCGGATAATCACCTCCGGACCGCAGGCATAGCCGATGCGCCACCCTGTCATGGCGTGGGATTTGGAAAATCCGCTGATCAGAACAGTCCGCTCCCGCATTCCCGGAAGAGAGGCAATGGACACATGCCGGTCCAGATAAGTCAGCTCCGCGTAGATCTCATCGCTCAGCACAAACAGATCATGCTCCTCAATAATCTCCGCAATGGCCTCGAGATCCTTTTTCTCCATGACAGAGCCGGTGGGATTGTTCGGAAACGGCAGCACCAAAAGCTTTGTCTTCGGAGTGACCGCCGCCCGAAGCTCCTCCGCAGTCAGCCGGAACTCATTTTCAGCCTGGAGCTCAATAATCACCGGAACGCCGCCTGCCAGCAGCGCACATGGCTCATAGGACACGTAGCTTGGCTGCGGAATAAGCACCTCGTCCCCCGGGTCAAGCATTGCGCGCATCGCAATGTCAATCGCCTCGCTTCCGCCCACCGTGACAAGCATCTCACTCTCCGGGCTGTAGCTCACCTCAAACCTGCGCTCCAGATAGTTCCCGATCTCAGCGCGCAGCTCCTTAAGACCGGTGTTGGAAGTGTAGAACGTCTTTCCCTTCTCCAGGGAATAGATCCCCTCATCTCTTATGTGCCACGGAGTATCGAAGTCCGGCTCTCCCACACCGAGAGAAATCGCATCCTTCATCTCGCTCACAATATCAAAAAATTTGCGGATACCCGAGGGCTTAATCTCTGTAATTGTTTTCGACAGTGGATTTCTCATTATGCCATCATTATCCTTTCATCTTTCGCCGGAACAGCCATCACGGTTCCGTGGTCCTTGTACTTCTTCAGAATAAAATTCGTCTTTGTGCTGAGTACCTGGTCAAGGGCAGAGAGCTTATCGGAAACGAACTGGGAAATTTCCCGCAGCGTCTGTCCCTCCAGCGTAACCATCAGGTCAAAGCCTCCCGAAATCAGGTACACGGAATTGACCTCCGGGTAATTGTAAATGCGCTCCGCCACCTTGTCAAAGCCCATGCCCCGCTGCGGCGTCACCCGAACCTCAATCAGCGCGGTCACCTTCTCCACGCCGGCCTTATCCCAGTTTATGAGCGTGTGGTAGCCGCAGATAATCCCCTCCTGCTCCATCGCCTCAAGCTCATTCATAACCGAAGCTTCCTCCAGATCCAGCATAACCGCCAGATCCTTCAGATCAATACGGCTGTTCTTCTCTATGTATGACAAAATTTTCTCTCTCATCCTTATCTCCTTTTCCGATATCGCGCCCGGTACATCACCCGGGCATCACACGCCACAGCTCATCCGTCTGGGTGAACTCCAGAAACCGCCGCTCCTCCTCATACACAAGCACGCGGTCATTGCTGTCCGTCGCCCGCCCGATCACTGCGGCAGACACGCCGGCCTCCATCAGCGCCCCCGCGAGCGCCTCACCGTCGTCCGCCGCCATAAGCAGGCTTCCCGTCGACAGCAGCTTATAGGGATTCACGTCAAATAATTCACAGATCTCCACCGTCTCCTGACGGATCGGAATCTTTTTCAGTTCAATGTCAAGTCCGACGCCGGAGCACTGCGCCAGCTCCCAGAGCGCGCCGTATATGCCGCCCTCCGACACGTCGTGCATCGCCGCAGCGCCAGACTTCGCGGCGACTGCGGCCTCCGAACACACCGAACGGCAGCCGTCAAACCGCTTCGCCGTATCCACCAAAGCCTTTGGGTACCTTGTACACAGCTGCTCCTCAAACCGGTGCGCCAGAACAGCCGTCCCCATAAGGCCCGCCCACTTCGTCATGACAATGTCCATGCCGGGCCTCACCTGACCGCTTCGCACAAGATCCGACTCTTCCACGCTGCCCACCGCCGTCACC
>CATJJD010000309.1 GCA_949740385.1 uncultured Lachnospiraceae bacterium | reverse complement strand
TAACTCATTCCCCTTCCTCATAATCACAAATAAATCATCACAATATTTCAGATAACGGTTCCATACATCTTTGGGAAAATTTCCACTCGCGTAATAATTTCCATCCCTGTCTCTGTAAACCCTTTCCGCATCAAAATAAAACAGTAAATTCATTTTCCCTCCGACCATAAAACTTTTTATTTCTGAATTACGATTCCCTCCGGTGCATGTACTGTTGCATTATCCGGAACATCATGTACCACAACTGCATTTGCGCCAATGGATACATTATTTCCAATGGTAACCCCTCCAAAAATCCTGGCTCCTGCGCCTATTATGACATTATCGCCAATCTTTGGAGCAGTTCCGCCCCCCCGTGTCTCGCCTATTGTAACCTGGTGGAAAATCGTGCAATTCCTTCCTACTGATGCATTGTGTGATACCACAATTCCGTATAACCCATGAGGAAGATTTGGAGGTGATAAAAAGTCTGCACCATATCCAATATGTGTGCCCATCGTAGCATTATTACAGGCATCACATTTCTTTATCCAATACAGATACCATAATTTCACTAAAGCCGGCAGCTTACAGTCTGGATCAATTACCTTTTCTCTCCACGACCAATATTTATCATGGTTATAATGCTGGACATGATTTTTAAACTGAAGTTCAAACCAATTTAATTTAACAATCATTGTCTGCGCTAAGCTCCACATAACATTTCATTCATACTTTTAATTGTTACACGACCCACATAATAGATTACATTTTATTCCGTGCAAACTATCGTAAACTACTATAGGCTTTATACATAATTTTATTGACTGTTCCTATATCAAACCTTCGAACCACTTCTGCATTTACTTTCCCCATGCTAATCCTGACATCCTCATTCTTCACGAAATATTTTATTGCTTTCGCAAAGCCATCCGCATCATCATACCTGCATGTAAAAGCCATATTTTCCTTTAAAAATCCCCGTGTTCCTCTGTTATCGGAAACGATCAGCGGCAATCCGCTTGCCATCCCCTCAATTGCAGCCATCCCAAGCCCTTCACGTATAGAAGGAAAAACACAGACATCTGCTATTTTGCAAAGTCTGGGTATATCATTACAGAATCCAATTAAATGTACTCTGTCCTCTATATTATATTTCCTCGTCATTTCTAACAAACGATCATGCATGACTCCTTCACCAGCTATCACATAATGAACATTTTTCTCCTGCAGCAGCAGCATCGCCCGTAAAATTACAGCATGGTTTTTATTTTCGTTTAGCTCCCCGACTGAAAGGAGAAGTGTTGCTTCAAGCGGTACCCCGATCGAAAGACGCAGCCTCTGGCATTCATATAATTCATAAAGATTCTCCCCCCCCGAATAAAGCCCCCTTATCTCATGAATAACAGCAGTCATGTCATACTTTTTAAGAATTTGATAATTATGTTCAACCTCTTTGGATTTGTCAGAAAATAAATACTCTATGATTTTCTCTGATATACCATCCACATCCCTGGCTTCAAAAAGTGCGTCGCTTTTTATCAAATCAGTATTTCCTCTTATGCGGGAACAAATTACAGGTATTTTGGAAGCAACTGCCTCCATAAGCGCAACTGGAAGCCCTTCCTGTACCGATGGAAGCACAAATAAATCTGCACAGCAACAGAGTTCTGAAATATCAGCCCTGTAACCCAGAAGTTTCACTTTCTCGGACATTCCCAATTCGTCTATAAGTTTCTGCAAATGTTCCTGCAACGCTCCTGTTCCGCAGATAAAATACTTTATATTTGGATGATTGAGCTTCGCAATTGCACGTATAACTGACTCATGATTCTTCCTCGGACTCAGTTCCCCTACCGATAAGAGTATTTTTTCATGATCCGAAACTCCCAGTTTTCTACGAATTAATGCCGTTTCACTTTTCAAGAAAACATTAGGGGAAAATTTTTTTAAATCTATCCCCACTCCAGGAATATACGTAACCCTTCTTGCATGCATTAGCTTTCCTGCGCGGGCATAATCTTCTTTATTGATTGTTATCAGCGTATCCGTCCACCAACTGCACACCCATTCTATCGGAAAATAGATGAGCCAGTTTTTTAACGGTGCTCCAGTATAAAAATGAAACCCATGCGCCGTATAAATCACCCGTATTTTCTTCTCATGCGCCACCGCCCGGCTGATCACAGACGCCACCGGCGTATGACAGTGCATCAGGTCAAATTCCTCCTTTTCCGTCAGTCTCTTTAACTGCTGAAAGGACGTGACAACGCCTCTTATATCAAGCGGCGACCTCGGAAACCCAATCTGATGATACCGGATTTTTTTCCTTTTCAATTCCTTTATAAACTGTCTGGTCCGCTCCTTTGTCCACACGCTCCCATCATAAAAATTGCAGGCAACATGAACCTCATATCCGAGCTCCTGCAAAATCTGAATGTTATTCATATTGAACTGACCGATCATGGACGGCACAGATGCCGTCATAAGTGCTTTTTTCATGGTTTCCTATACCTGTTTTGCAGGCACGCCTGCATATGTCCCTTTTTCTTTAATATCATGAATTACCACAGTTCCCGCACCGATCATACAGTCCGCACAGATTTCAACGTTATTGCTCACTGCCGCGCCAATCCCGATCCACGTCCGCCTTCCCACACGCACCGTTCCCGCCAGGTGCGCGCCCACCGATACGTGCACAAAGTCCTCAATTCTGCAGTCATGATCCACCGACGCGCAGGTATTTATGATGCACCCTTTTCCGATCCGGCTTCCCGGATTGATCACCGCCCCGGCCATTACGACAGAACCGGCTCCGATCTCCACATGCTCCGCAACGACTGCCGCGGGATGAACAAGCGTTGCACAGGAAATCCCCCGTTCCTGCATTTCCTCCATCATACGCTGCCGGATTCCTGCGTCCCCGACTGCAGCAAGCAGATCATACCCTTTTGCCGCCCAGGCACAGGCTTCCCCGCTTTTTCCCACAACCCGCCAGTCTCCGCAGACGTGAAGTTTCTCATTATCATCCAGAAAAAGAATCTCGTCGTAACCATTTAGCCATGCAATCTCCGCACAGACTTTCCCATGCCCCGAAGCTCCAATCAAAACGATTCTCATGGCATGCTGCACCACTTTCCCGCAGCTGCAGCAAGCACAAATCCGGTTAAGGAATTCCCCCCGACTGCCCGCCCTGCCGTTTCACTGCTCTGTTTCAGAACCGACAGACCGCCCAGAGCCATGTATCCGTCCCTTTCGGTTCCCCAGAGAGACGCGTCGTCATCGATAAATCCGCGCAGATCCCAGATTCCGGAAACAGCGTTGATCCGCTCGACAAGCCACGCCGTCTCTCTCCCGAAGCCTCCCGCCCCGATTATATATAAAGGTTTCAGCTGATTCACGAAATCCCCTCACTCCCTGTAAACACTTCCATCGTCGCGGATGTACCGCTGTTGATCCCTTTCCTGCACAGCACCGTCCTTACGGTTTCCCACACAATCTTCAAATCACCCCAAAAGAAAATTTTCTGTACATACCGCACATCGTCCGCAAACTTCTCCTCCCACGCCAAACCATTCCTCCCGTTCACCTGCGCCAGCCCCGTCAGCCCCGGCCTCACATCATGCCTCCTTCGCTGTCTCTCGTCATACCGCGGCAGATATTCCACCAAAAGCGGCCGCGGCCCCACCAGACTCATGTCCCCCTTTAAAATATTAAACACCTCCGGCAATTCGTCCAGACTCGTACTCCTCAGCCACTTCCCGAACCCCGTCAGCCTCTCCTCATCCGCCAGCAGCTCCCCGTTCTCATCTTTTTCATCCGTCATCGTCCGAAACTTATACAATGTAAAAATTCGCTCATCCTTCCCCGGCCTCTCCTGCTTAAAAATAACCGGCGACCCAAGCTTCACTTTCACAAGCAGTGCCGTAAT
>CATJJD010000308.1 GCA_949740385.1 uncultured Lachnospiraceae bacterium | reverse complement strand
CTTTATCCTGTTGATTTCTTATAAAGTCATACAGTTCCATAGCCTTATATTTCATATCAGGAGTGACATCCCTGATATTTTTATACATTTGTTGTAATATATAATGAAATTTACGAGGAAGTCCTAATGGGTCAATCAATGTTCGGTTTATCACTTCTTCCATGTCATTTCCGGCAAATACTGACTGCATTACCACATCTTCCAAAGATAATTTTAAATCAAAATGTTGAAACATGTTTAGTGTTTTCCATATTGCTTCATTTAGCAAAGATTCCTTATTTTCACTAATCCATGCAGTAAACGCATCTACAATATCTCGTTCGCTGAAATCTTCAAGCAATTCTCCTGCATCCGCCAGCTTTAAGATTGCTGTATGATAATCCTCCTGATATTTTTCCCATATATAATCGTATAAATTAACAATATTGCACAGTCTGCTGTCTTTGTTGTAAAGCCTTTCCAGACAGTCCCTTGCTTCCCTGTAATACTCACATGCCTTGCGCAAATCATGATACGAGTTTTCATATTCAAGACCTTTCTGTATCAGAAAAATCACATTTTCTTTTTCTTTCGTGTGTTCCATTTTCTTTCCCTTCATAATAAAATTCCCGGTATTTTTGTATGTTTCTCTTCCAGCATTTCCTTTCATATTTAATATGTTATTACACGAATAATCTGATGTATCCAGACGCTTCTGTTTTTTCACAATTGTCATTAATATGAACAGTTTTCCTGCTGGACATCTGCGGCGAGTTTTTCTGTAATTACTGGAATTATTATACCATTTTTGCATGGATATTTCCACCTGAACCACAAGATTGTTTTTGTTTTTGTGGATTGTCTGTGACGTTGTCTACTGGATGATTCTGCGAAACCAGCTTACCCTGGCGGGCTGCTGGAATTCGTCCTTTGATCCGGACAGCGGGGAGGATGACTGGAATTATGTGCTGAACCGGCTTGCGGAACATGCGGTAGTGCCCGGGCGTTTTATTACCCATCGGTTTTCGCTGGAGGGGCTTGCTGCGGGAGCGGAGCTGATGCGGGATAAGAGAGAGGCGTATATAAAGGTGATGGCGGAATTTTGACAATGTGCGGACTGTCCCTGGCTGCGAAGATGCGTGCCGGGGACAGTTTTGTGATTATAATGAAAATGCATTCATCGGTATCATCTGTCTTTCTCTATTATGATTTCGTATCCGTCAGCGGGCAAGTCATATTTCACCAGATGGCGTTTCAATCCTTTTGAAATCTTTAAAGATAAGAAACGTAAAGTACATTGATAATTGAATAAAACACGTAAAAGTGTTATAATACCTTTCAAATCAGAGATAGGAGGTGCGGCTTATGTCCCGCTTGCAGGAACAGGCGATTCAGATGATAGGCAGTTTATCGGATGATAATGTAAGCTTTCTGATAGAGGTTATCCGGAGGCTTATGCCCGATCAGGGAACGGCGCAGGATCAGAAGATGCAGGCATTTTACAGGCTGGATGCGGCGAGGGAAGAAATTGACCGGTATCTGCCGGAAGATTTTGATCCTGACAGGGAGTTGGAGGAGGCGCGCGCGCAGCGGTATGATAGTATTCATTGACACGAACGTGATTATTGATTTTCTCCTGAAAAGGGAGCCGTTTTGTGAAGCGGCGGCAGAAATTCTTCAAAGATGTGCGGGAAGGGAGCTGACAGGTTATCTGGCGTTCCATTCAATTCCAGACATCGGGTATATTTTGCGCAAAGTTCCGGAAAACAAACGAAGAGGATGGCTGAAAGATATATGCAGCATTCTTTTCGTGGCCGCGGCCAGTCATGAGGAAGTGGTTAAGGCGGTTGAAAATGAAGCGTTTGCTGATTTTGAAGATTGTCTGCAGGACAGATGTGCGAAAAGTAAAGATGCACGTTACATTATCACGAGAAACGTGAAAGATTTTGACAGGGCGGAGGTGCCCGCGGTTACCCCGCAGGAGTTTCTTGCCATTATGGAAAGTGAAAAATAATTACAGGAACAGGCAGCTTGTGACAGCGTGTTTTATTCATGAATGAAATAAAGGTGATGGCGGAATTTTGACAATGTGCGGACTGTCCCCCGGTGGCGAAGAGGCGTGCCGGGGACAGCTTTATTATTATAATTATAAAAGAAACAGTTCGTCAAAATCGGTTTTTAAATTCGGAAACATAGTGAGCTGCAGAGAGTCTTTATTTTCTTCCGTGACGGTTTTGTACAGATAAAAATAAGTAGTTCCGTCCTCTCTTCCGTCGTTTAAGTAAATTTCCACCTGTTTCTTTCTCCAGTCTGTGATCCAGTATTCAGAAACGCCTGCTTTTCGGTAGATTTCCATTTTCTCGCCGCGGTCATATGCTTCGGTTGCATCGGAGAGGACTTCCATAACCATGCGGGGAATTCCCGTCAGGGAGACATTTTTCCGGTCTCTTGTGTTGCAGATGATCGAGGCGTCAGGCAAAATGATTTTATCATCATTTTCACGCCACTGGTACTGCACTCCGTCGCCCAGTACCCTGCAGAGAGAGTCCTGGATCTGTTTTCCGACCATGACAACAAAATTATTTATGATAAAGGAATGTTCCACAAAAGTGTTACTCATATCGGTTACAGTAACTGCATTCATCGGTATCACCTGTCTTTCATGATTTCACATCCGTCAGCGGGCACTCCAGCTGACAGTCATACGGCTCCGCCGCCACATGTCCCTCATGGTACCACGCTGCCTCCACACACCCCATAGCCTTATAGAACGCCTGGCTCTCGACGGCGGAGTGGGCGCTGATGTAGAGCTTTTCTGCGCCGTGTGCCTTCGCCCAGTCTTTTGCGAGAAGAAAGAGGGTGCGGCCGATTCCGCTGCCGCGCATGTCAGCCGAGACATGGATGCTGGACAGGTCCAGGTAGCGGTGTTCTCCGCCAAAGAGGCCGGGCTCCACCGAGACAAAGCCTTTTAATACGCCGCCGCAGAATGCGGCGCAGACGAGGCCGCCGGTGTCTGCGGTGTTTTTCAGGCATGAGACGAGGGTATCAAAGTCCTGTTCGGACCAGTCGTCGACGAAGGGATCTGATTTTATTACCCAGTCGCCGTTTTCTCTTCGCAGGCATTTGTCGACCACCTGGCGGCGGATAAAGCCGGAGAAGAGAAGACGGCTGATTTCGGGTGCGGCCAGGGTGCGGTATTCGGGCATGGTCTGTCCTCCTTTTTGTGAACGGGATTGCTCAGCTGCAGATTGTCTGATTGCTATTCTTTGATCCTGTCAAGTTCTGTAAGATTAACACCAAGGCTTGACAATGTAACTTTTAACTCAATGTACCTTCTGTGCATTGAATTGTATGTTTCCGGATTTGTTTCTTTAACGGGAATCATCCAATCCTGCAATCTGGAAAATTCTGTAATATAATCCTTTATAATATCTGCTGCACCCGGCATTCGATCACCTGCTTTCTATATGCACCGTTAAT
>CATJJD010000307.1 GCA_949740385.1 uncultured Lachnospiraceae bacterium | reverse complement strand
ACTGCATCGACGCGCTGAACGAGGGGATTCACCTGGAGGACATCGACGGCGTGATTCTGCTGCGGCCCACGGTGTCGCCGATCGTGTTCAAACAGCAGATCGGCCGGGCACTGTCCGCCAGCAGCAAAAGCAATGCGGTTATTTTTGACATAGTGTTAAATATTAACAATCTCTACAGCATCGGTGCGCTTGAGGAGGAAATGCAGACCGCCGCGGCGTATTACCGCTCGCTGGGCGAGACGGAAGAGATCGTGCAGGAGCATTTCCGGATTGTCGACGAGGTGCAGGACTGTCGGATTCTGTTTGAGAAGCTGGGGGAGGTGCTGACGACCTCTTGGTCCGTAATGTACGAACAGGCGAAAAAGTATTATCAGGAAAACGGCGACCTGGAGGTTCCGGCGCGGTATGTGACGGAAGAAGGCTACTCACTCGGGCACTGGATTTACAATCAGAGGTATGTCCGGAAAGGGGTGCTGGAGGGCGCGCTGACGGAGGAGCAGATCAGTCTGCTGGATGCCATCGGGATGCGGTGGACTCTTCTTTCGGATTCCGGCTGGGAGAAAAATTTCCTGGCGGCAAAAACCTTTTATGAAGAAAACGGAAATCTGGATGTGCCGGTAAGACATGTGACTGCGGAAGGAGTCCCGCTGGGCCAGTGGCTCGGCATGCTGCGGACGTGGGAGCGTGCGGGAGCACACCAAAAATACCTGACTCCGGAGCGGAAGGATCAGCTTGAGAAAATCGGGATGATCTGGGACAGGCTGGATCATCTCTGGGAGCGAAATTACCGCGCTGCCTGCGCGTATTACAGAAGTTATGGGAATCTGGATGTGCCGAGCGACTATGTGGACCGTGACGGAATCCGTCTCGGCGCATGGGTCGGGCGGATGCGGAAACTGAGATACGGACAGTGTAAGGGGGCGCCGCTTTCGAAAGAGCAGATCCGGCGGCTGGACGAGGTCGGGATGATCTGGAAAAAGAGAACCGATCAGGCCTGGGAAAAGTGTTTCCTCGCGGCGGCGGACTACGTGCAGGTTCACGGAAATCTTCTGGTTCCGGTATCCTTTGAGACGGTGGACGGTGTGAAGCTTGGCGCCTGGATACAGCGGCAGCGCCTTTTGTACAAAAAGAAGTCTCTTCGCGAAGACCGGATCGGGCGTCTGGACAGCATTGGGATGATCTGGGATACGCGGCAGTGGATGCGGCGTTTTTCGCTGGCCAGACAGTACTGCGTGGAGCATAAGACAGTGCGCATCCCGCAAAATTACGTGATGGACGGCTGCTGGGTGGGAAAGTGGCTTGCCGTGCAGAAGAAAATGCGGGAGCAGGGAAGGCTGACGGGAGAACAGAACGAGCTGCTGTCAGCACTGGAAAGCATTTCTTTTTGATGCCAGATGTTTTTTGTGAGAGTTTGAAAACGTATTAGAATGAATGTAGTGTATAGCGATTACAGTGGGAGGTTCCTTGAAGCAAGGGCACCTGGGGCCTCTGTTGTATGACATATCCGGCATGAGCGCGACGGCAGAGACTGTCGCGGATGGCGAAGCCATGCCTGCATGCGCTGCGGCAGAATTGTCGCGGATGGCGAAGCTATGTCTGTATGTGCCGCGGTAAAAATACGGCGGACGGCGGAGCTGTGTCTGAATGCACGGCTGCCAGGATGCGGATTTGAGAGGAGCGGCGGGAATGAATTATTATGTACTGCAGGTTGCACCGAGAGAGGAAGAGAAGGCGGAGGCACACATACGAAAAATTCTTCCGGACGGCAGTTACGATCAGTGTTTTCATCCGACAAGGCAGCTGCGGAAGAAATTTCACGGGAAATGGGTGGATGTTCACGAGAAGCTGCTGCCGGGGTATGTGTTTGTCACAACAGAGGACGCAAATGAGCTTCATCTGCAGTTAAAGAAAGTGCCGCTTCTGACGAGAATGCTCGGAAGAGATGCGGAGAGCTTCGTGAGGCTGACCGAAAAGGACGTGAGCTGGCTGGAGCGGCTGCTTGGGCAGAGCGCTCGGAGCGCGTCGTCTGAAAAGAAAGAGGCAGGGCTGTCGCAGATTGCTGTTCAGGAGGGGAATGCGATACGGATTGTGTCGGGACCCCTTAAGGATCTGGAGGGGATGATAAGGAAAATCAATCTGCATAAGATGATCGCGGAGGTGGAGGTGCCGTTTATGAACGGGGAGACGGTGATTCATCTGGGGGTTGAGATGGTGGAGCAAAAACAGAACAGTGAAAGATAGAAATGTAAATCTGGGAGGAGCCGGAGTTTGTCCGAACTCTTTCTTTTTGTAGCATACCAGGAGTAGAAATTATAAAATACAGAGGAAACAAAAACGGAAATGTACGATTGGAAGCAGGATAATCGGTTTAAAAATATAGAGCCGTTTTCGAAAAAAATCTGGCTGTCATCGCCGACCATGCACGGGGAAGAGCTTTTGTATATGACAGAAGCTTACGAGACCAACTGGATGAGCACGGTCGGGGAAAATATTGATGAGATCGAGAGACAGATCAGTGAATACGTTGGCGTGCCTTATGCAGTTGCATTAACCTGCGGAACGGCGGCGCTGCATCTGGCGGTGAAGCTGGCGGCGGAGCGGCTGTACGGTTCGTCTTCCGGAGTCAGCACGCCGGAGGGACGAGGGTATGGCGGCGCGCTGTATGGAAAGCGCGTGTTCTGCTCGGACCTGACATTTGGCGCGACAGTGAATCCGATCGTGTATGAGGGCGGCGAACCGATTTTTATAGACAGTGAATACGAAACCTGGAATATGGACCCGAAGGCGCTGGAGCGGGCGTTTGCGATGTATCCGGATGTACGGCTAGTGATGCTTGCGCATCTGTACGGGACGCCGGCAAAGGTGGAGGAGATCAGGCGGATCTGTGATGCGCACGACGCGGTGTTGATTGAGGATGCGGCGGAGAGTCTGGGAGCGGCGGTGGACGGCGGGCTGGCCGTGAGAGTCGAAGGCATGCCGGTCGGCGTGCTGGCCGGAAATGCTGCGGGTACGCCGGACGGCGGACGTGTCGGAAAAGTTACAGATACGGCAGACGGCGAGCGTGGCGGGACAGTCGAAGGTGGGGCAGACGGCGAGCAGATGGGAATCTCTGAAAGTGTGCCTGCCGGGAGAAAACAGACCGGCTCTTTCGGGGATTACGGAGTGGTCAGCTTTAACGGCAACAAGATCATTACCGGAAGCTCCGGCGGAATGCTGCTTGTCCACGATAGATACAGCGCGGACAAGGCGAGAAAGTGGAGCACCCAGAGCCGGGAGGCGGCACCCTGGTATGAGCACGAGGAGCTGGGGTATAACTACCGGATTTCAAATGTTGTCGCCGGCGTTGTCCGCGGGCAGTTCGGACATCTGGCGGAGCATATTGAGGCGAAGAAGAGAATATATGAGCGGTATCGGGAAGGTTTGAAAGACCTTCCTGTTTTTATGAATCCGTATCGGAAAGGGAAGACAGAGCCGAACTTCTGGCTGTCCTGTCTGCTGATTGACGAGCGTGCCATGTGCGAGTGCGTGCGGTCCGAAAGAGAGAAGCTGTATGTACATGAAAAAGGAAAGAGCTGCCCGGACGAGATACTGGATGCGCTGGCCGCGTTTGGCGCGGAAGGGCGGCCGGTGTGGAAGCCGATGCATATGCAGCCGATTTATCGCCTGAATGGGTTTGTGACGGCGGAGGGAAGCGGGAGAGGGACGAGCTGTGCGTATCAGGAAAGCGATGATAAGGAAGAGCGGGATGTGGCGGCGGATGTTTTTCGGAGAGGGGTGTGTCTGCCGAGTGATGGGAAGATGACGGAGGAGGAGGAGCAGGATCGGGTGCTTGAGATTGTAAGAAGGTGTTTTGGGTAAAGTATGGCGTTTTGCCTTTTGATTTCATAAGAAAGGTTTCGAAACAGAGCGGATTTGCGGTTGTGAATGCAGATGTGGGACGTT